>NZ_KV824233.1:0-51156 GCF_001816025.1 Hafnia sp. HMSC23F03 | reverse complement strand
GGCGGTTCGATCCCGTCATCACCCACCACTCTTTTAGAGTGACCAGTGAACCTGAATTTATTGATGTATCGCAGTAAACGACAGATTTCCGATTGGGTGATTAGCTCAGCTGGGAGAGCACCTCCCTTACAAGGAGGGGGTCGGCGGTTCGATCCCGTCATCACCCACCACTTCTGCGGGTCGTTAGCTCAGTTGGTAGAGCAGTTGACTTTTAATCAATTGGTCGCAGGTTCGAATCCCGCACGACCCACCATTCAGATAAAACATTAAGCGCCGAGAGGCGTTTTTTTGTTTTTGTACCCCCGCCTTCCTTCTGTATGACATCTTCTACACACCCAATCCTATTTATCGCTACCAAGCCCATAGCACCATCCCCAACAAAACCATAACCCCCACAAACACCACCCACCCAGAAGAACGAGCTGGAATTCGCATACTTTTAGACACCCACTCCTGCGGAATGAGTCCAAAGAGAGGCTTAGGGTCTGTTACCGAGGTGATTTTATTCTCTGCCTCATCAGGTTTCACATTCACCACAGGATTCTGAGCGGCAACAGCCAAATAATTTTCCAACGGGGATCGCACGACATCAGACGTCTGCGAACTAGGGCTTAGGCCGCCTAGCGCTTTATCTAATCCCTGATTAACCTGTAAAGCATGCTGGATTTCACTTTTGCTCATCAACGCCTTGGCAGTATCTCCAATCACGACCGTCTGAGCACTCTGTATATCAGCCAGTACCGTACGCGTAGCTGCTGTGCCTTCAGGGCGACTGCTCTGCATCAGAAAGGAGGGTTGGGAAGGTTTGGCTCCGGCATGGAGTTGGCTCAGCAGGGTTCTTTCCTGCTGTAACGAAGCCAGCGCCCGAATCAATGTTTCACGTTGCTGAGGAGAGATATCCTTTCTATCAAGTAAGTTAAGCAGCTGATCGATTTTAACCGTCAACATTTCTGCCGTAAGCTTCTCGCCATGTAACGTGGATAAAGCATCTGGCCGCGCATTTACCGGAGGTATGATGTTCATAATGCCTGCTTGAGATATCAGCTGCCGTGTTCTAGAGAAAGACTAGGCTACCCTAGATGGATTTTACAGTCCCTTTCGTACTGTTTCATATACCTATATACGGCAAAAACTACGTATAACTTTAATAATATTATCAATTGCTAAATTAAAGTCTTCCGATGAAACATAAAATATAAACTTTACAGATTATAAATTTATAATTTCACATATATTGAGAGGAATCTTATTGCAAATAATATAAATTCTAAAATTAAAAATAAATAGTCTCTATTTTTCCACGGCTTCATTTTCAGATAATTTAACCCTAGTACATACGAGTGAAAATTGCTCTTCGCCATGCCATGAATACTTACAAACAAATCTATAATCATCAGAGATGATTGCACTCCCCTCCTCTTGTTTGGCTGCAGAGATTAACGAATTGGGAATATCATCGCGCACTTTACTTTTTAGTAAAATGGGCAATGTTGGTGCCCCACCATGCCACAACATTCCACAGATAAAACATAATATCCCAATAGTTACACTCCCACCCCAGCGTTTTATTCCATAGGTATGGTTATTAGCTGGGTGAATATTTTGTGTTTTAGGCTTATTGTCTTCCGGTGAAAAGGCACTCTGCTGTTTCTTCTCCGAAACGCTATTCCCTGGATGGACAGGATCATTATTTACTATCGGCTCCAAAGCGAAAAGTTCTGGATGCTCGATTTGATACCCCATGCGAGGTATGGTTTGAATCAACGTGAAATCCTTGTCTCCCAGCTTGCGTCGAATTGATTTCATCGTTTGATTAATCGTCGCATCAGCGCTGTAAGTCCCGCTCCAAACATGTGAAATGATCTCACGACGAGTGACACAGAGAGGTGCTCGTTCTAAAAGCAGGCATAGCATTTGATATTCTTTACTGCGTAATGTGTGTTCCTCTCCATCTACAGTAACAATTTTATGCGTTAGCGTACTAATCGTTATTTTCCCTTGTTTCATCTAAAGCTCCTACCTGGAAAATCCCTCACATTATCAATATTCATACATGCGAGATAATTCCTATTCATGATGAAGAAAATTTCGTGATTATTTTATTGAAAATGTCATATGAAAATAAAAACACATCCCATTGCCTACATCCATTTTCATCTTCAAATTTCCATTATTATTTTACGCAGATACCGTTTTATAACAAGAGAGCAAAGCATCGCTGAACATTAACATCACAGGATTATACTTTTTTTCACTCCACTATTAATTCAGCGCATGAAATCATTACTAGGATTCTCTCGTTATAGAACAATTGGCTACAAATGAAGTTAAGGGAATATTCTTAGGTAATTAGTCCATATGTATATATGCACCTAATTCATTAAAGCTAAGATTTTATTTACCACAAATAGCCTAATGAGAAAGCATGTACTTTATTTCTGCCTTCACCGCACCGTAATCCAGTAACAACAGAAAAGGTATCGTTTGTGAGTTATTTAAACCCTCGTTGGGAAAACGTGGCGTTTGCGGCCTTCCTGATATTACCCATTGTTCCATATCCAGTCTGCGCAGCTATCGTGGAAGAACCTTCGGTTTCTGAGCTAATGGCGTTAGGCGCGCCAACGCTGGCTTGGGATAAAATCCAAAAGAAACCACAGTTAAACCCAAAAATTCGCGCAGAAGAAATCGCTCAGCATAGGCTGAGCCTCTACCTGCGTTGGGGTTTGGACGAAAGTCGCAATGATAACGGCCCGCAGCGTCTCATCCCTCTCAATGAGACCGTTAATAACGAGCAAGAATTTCTTACGACTTATGCACGTAAAAACGCTCCGGTATACCTTCAGGTTCTGGGCGATCAAATCGTCGCATTGAGTGGCAAAGGTGATGCTCGTGAGGCTATCGTTCGTGCTGATGAACTCGAGAAACTGACAGCGTTGCCGGCCTACGTCAGCGTCGCACGCGGCGATGCATTTATGCAGTTGGAACAGCCCGAGAAAGCCGTGGCTAGCTATGAATATGCTTTAGCTCACGCGGCACCTGGGGAGATCGACCCGATTCCCACACAAGAAATGCTGTTCTATGCCCTTTTAGACTGTGGTCGTTATGAGCAAGCTGAAAAGCTGTTGTCCGAACTTGAGCCTAATACACCGCAATGGGTCAGACTCAGCGCCGCACCTGGCCTCGTGAATCCGGACTACGCTACGGTCAAAAAAATGCGGGCGCAGTATACGCTGTACAGCGGAAACGTCACGCTGGGCCAGCAGCAAATTGACAGCTTGGTTCACTCTGCGCCAATGAACGACGCCCTACTCACCACACAGGCTCAAGCCTATCTGCTGCGAGACTTGCCCACACACTCAGCGCAGGCCTATCGAATTGCGCTGAATCAAACGCCAGACAGCCTAGAGGCACGAGCCGGGCTTGGCGAAGCCTCTCTGGCACGCCGTGATTTTGAACTTAGCCAAACCATTTATCAGCAATTATCTCACGGTTTTGAAGACAACCATTCGGTTACTCAGTTTGTTGATAATTATCAGCATGAGCAACTGCCCTATTTTACTTCCGACGCGAGCGGAGGACGTGGTAACGGCACACTGAGCGATTATGACTGGCAAATAGATAGCCACTTATATTCGGCGCCGATTCAGCAAAACTGGCGACTGTTTGCACATCAATTTACCGGCCGAGGGAAAACAGAAGAAGGCACACCGCTACGCGTACGTAACGGTGCTGGTATAGATTTTCGTGCTACTCAGTGGCTTAGTGCTTTAGAAATCAACCGTAGCAATGGCAGCTCTGCGAAAACTGGCGTCGCGACCCAACTTAGCTATTTGCCTTCCGACCATTGGCAATTCGATGTTGGATACGATAACAACAGCAATGAGCTCGCATGGAAAGCCTACGATAACGGTATCAGCAGCAAGCAAACAAGCGCCGCCGTACATTATCAAACCGACAGCACCCGCACTGCCGAGTTTAGCTATCAAAACCAACGCTTGAGCGACGGCAATCTTAGCCAGGCGTGGCAGGCCTCAGCAACACAGATGGTGTGGACGAAACCACGCCATCGACTGGATGCCTCACTAGCGCTTTCCACCAGCAGCAACCGCTTGTCTGATGCCGAATATTTCAGCCCTGAACGCGACTATTCGGCGGGGATCACCCTGTTACATCAATGGACGCCTTGGCAATCCTCGCGCCGCCACTTCACCCAGCGTACCTCCCTCACCGCAGGTGAATATCAGCAGCGTCATTTTGGCAATAGCCTGTTTGCAGAGCTCAGGCTAGAACATCAGTGGGCGCTCACTGCCTATTCAGAGCTCACCTACGGCATCGGAATTAATACTCATCGCTACGACGAATCGCGCGAAAACAGAACCCTTTTTTATCTGTCACTGACACTACCTCTAGGAAGCGCGCTATGACGTCTATTACTCGTTTAATTACCACTCTTATCTTGAGCATCATGTTGCTTCAAGGGGCTTTTGCCGCTGAACAACTGCCCCCGGTTGATATTCAGCCGCCGGCCGATCCCGACGACGGCGTCACCTTTCGCGTATTAGCGTTCCATGACGTACGAGATAATCTACGTGCCAGCTTTGAAACCTATCCAGATGCCACCGCCATTGATACAAAAACGCTGGCCTCGGTGTTTGCATGGCTGAAAGAAAATGATTATCACACGATATCCGTTGACCAAATCATTGCGGCACGCCAAGGAAAAAAGAAGTTGCCACCGCGCTCGGTGCTGCTTAGCTTCGACGATGGCTATCGCAGTTTTTATACGCACGTATTTCCACTGCTGAAAGCCTATGGATACCCTGCGGTTCAAGCGTTGATTACCGATTGGGTAAATCATCCCGCTGATGAAAAAATCAAAATCAGCGCCACGGTTACTTTGCCTGGAGACTATTTTCTCAACTGGGCCGAAGTCGCTGAGATGCAGCGCTCTGGGCTGGTCGAGTTCGCCTCTCACACTCACAATCTGCACCACGGAATGTTGGCAAACCCTCAGGGGAATGAATTACCTGCCGCTACCGCATTACGCTATTTAAGCGATGAAAAACGCTATGAAACCGAGCGCGAATATACCCAAAGAGTTCGCGACGATCTGGCCACCAGCACCCGTCTAATCCAGCAATACACGGGCAAAGCCCCGCGTATCATGGTCTGGCCCTATGGCGCGTATCATCAACCGGTGCAGGCAATTGCCCGTAGCTTGGGCATGCCGATTATGTTTACTCTGGATTCTGGCGCAAACGCCCCTTCCGTTCCGCTAGATAAAATTACGCGCATTCTGATCGGCTATGACACCACCACATCATTGCTCAAGCAGGAACTCAGAGCGCCAGCCAAATATAACGGCAATATCTATCCCGTTGAACGTGTCGTGCACGTCGATTTAGATTATGTCTATGACCCCGATCCGCGCCAGCAGGATAAAAATTTATCCTGTCTGCTGGATCGCATTAAGGATTTAGCGCCAACCAGCGTTTATCTTCAGGCTTTTGCCGATCCTGACGGCAGTGGCCTGATCAAAGAGGTTTACTTCCCTAACAGCGTCTTGCCTATGCGAGCTGACCTCTTCAGCCGCGTATCGTGGCAGTTACAGACGCGTACTCACGTCAATGTTTTCGCGTGGATGCCAGTGCTCAGCTTTGCTCTGCCGAAAAGCAATCCCGCCGCAGATAAATGGGTAACCTCTACCCACAGCCAGACGCGCGCGAGTATGTCACCTTACCCGCGGCTCAGCCCATTTGAGCCGGACGTCCGCGCGACTATCACTCAGCTTTATCATGATCTAGCACGCTACACGCCATTTCAGGGAATTCTGTTCCATGATGACGCCGCGCTCAGCGACGATGAAGACACTCGTCCTGCCGCGCTAGCCCAATACCGAGCATGGGGACTGCCTGATGACATTAACAAGATCAAAGCAGATCCCGCACTAATGCGCATATGGACAGATAAAAAGACTGATTTCTTGATTAGTTTTACACAGCAGCTTGCTAGTGAAGCGCAAAAAAATCAGTTCGCCAGTGCCAACATAATGACCGCCCGCAATCTATATGCGCAGCCAGTGATGGAGGAAACAGCTGAACACTGGTATGCCCAAAGCCTGCCAAAATTCTTGGCTAGCTACGATTACACTGCGCTAATGGCAATGCCTTTTATGGAGTCTTCTGCAACACCAGATCGCTGGTTAACTCAGCTGTATCAGAAAGTCGCTGCGCAGCCTCTGGGTATCCAAAAAACTGTTTTTGAGCTGCAAAGTCACGATTGGAAAAAGAAACAGCCTATTGATAGCCATGTTCTGTTGCACCAACTCACGCTATTGCGCGCACTTGGGGCGCGGCATCTCGGTTATTACCCAGACGATTTCCTCAACAATCAGCCGAATACTGAAATCATTCGCCCATTAATGTCGGCACAAAGCGATGTCATTGAGCGTAAACCGCTACCCAAATGCCACAGCCAGATAGTGCAAGAGGGCGTTAAACAGCCAAGCATCAAACAGTGGAGAACGGCACCATGAGCCACTTTTTCACATCTGATATTCCAACGTTACTGTTTGGCTTTGTTTTCTATTATCCCTTTTTCATGGCTTGGCTATGGATGCTAGGCGGGCTGATCTATTTCGTGGCTTACGAGCGACACGATGATTTCACTCATCCTGAGTTCTCTGAGGCAATCACCCCACGTATCTCGATCATTGTACCCTGCTACAACGAAGAGCAAAACGTACGTGAAGTCATCAGTCACTTACAGACTCTCAACTATCCAGACTATGAAGTGCTGGCAGTAAATGACGGAAGCAAAGATCGCACCGGTGAGATCCTCAATGAATTAGTCGAACAATTTCCGACTTTAGTGGCAATTCATCAGGATAAAAACCAAGGAAAAGCCGTGGGGCTGAATACGGCTGCACAGCTTGCTACCGGGGATTTTATTCTCTGTATGGATGGCGATGCGTTACTTGATGCGAACGCGCTGCACTTTTTAGTCCGTCATTTCGTTAAGCATCCTCGTATGGGAGCAGTCACGGGGAATCCACGCATTCGCAATCGCACCTCATTGCTGGGACGCATGCAGGTAGGTGAATTCTCCTCAACGGTCGGACTCATCAAGCGCTGTCAGCAAGTGTTTGGTCGCCTATTTACAGTATCTGGCGTTATCGCCCTATTCCGTAAAAGCGCTCTTGAAGAAGTCGGTTACTGGAGCGTGGATATGCTGACTGAAGATATCGATATCAGTTGGAAATTACAGACTCATGGCTGGGAAATCTGCTATGAGCCACGAGCGCTGACGTGGATATTAACCCCCGAAACCCTTATGGGTCTTTATCGACAGCGCCTGCGCTGGTCAAAAGGCGGGGTACAGACCGTATTTAAATATTTTCCAGCCATGTTTACGCCGCGTAACCGCATGATGCTGCCGCTGTTTTGCGAGTATGTAGTGAGTATTTTTTGGGCCTATTGCATGGCATTTGCATTCCTGCTGATGTTTGCCGATGCCTTTTTTCCATTGCCAACCAAATGGCAGATCTCAGTCGTACCGGTCTGGAACGGAATGGTGCTTGGGGTGACCTGTCTGCTGCAACTGTTGGTGAGTTGCCTAATCGACCGCCGTTACGACCGCGGAATTTTGAAGTGCTATCTATGGACGATTTGGTATCCATTAATCTTTTGGTTAATCAACGTGGTAACCAGTTTGGTTGCCGTTCCCTCCGTGCTGTTTCGTCGCCAAGGTGCGCGAGCAGTGTGGGTTAGTCCTGACAGGGGTATTCAACATGGAAAATCCGATCATTGAAGTATCAGCCAAAAGCTTTCTCACGGCTTCCAAGGTGAACAAACGCCAGAGAATGCTGCTCTATATTTGGTTTGGTTTTGGACAGCCGCTGTTGATTATTGGCGTTTGGCTTGCCATTGTCTTCTTTCTCTACAGCTATCTGCTCAACAGCCACGATTTACTCACCAACCTGAACCGGCTGGGTGATTACAGCCTCATTATTATATCGATGGGGATAATTCTGGCGCTGTGGTTTGCGCTGCGCTATCTATGGAAGGTATTGATAATGATGCGTAACCATGAACTACAGCAGCGCATTGGTGAGACTCATCCGCAGCAGGCGCACCGTATTGTTAAAGTCATGCATGATGAGGCTGGCAACATTACCCATATCCAGCCACAGTAAAAAATCCAAGGTAAAAATAAGGGCAGTTTTCACTGCCCTTATTAATTGCGTTGACGCTTAAGCGGCTTAACCAATCCTTCTAGCCCTTCAATCTTGATGGCTAACGTAATCTGCATCAACTCACCAAGCTTCCCCTGTGGGAACTCGTCTTTGCGCGCAAACCACAACAGATATTCTTCCGGTAAATCGATCAGCACGCGGCCTTTATATTTACCAAAAGGCATCACCATATTGGCGATCTCAATAAGGTTTTCTTTTTCCATGTTTAACCTATTCATCCCCTTTAACTAACCTCCCCTGCTAAAAGGGGAGGTTATGTATAAGAGATAATTACAGCCCTAACAGCCGAATCATTTCCGCTTCATCAATCACCGGAATACCGAGTTCTTGAGCCTTAGCTAATTTAGATCCTGCCGCTTCGCCTGCAATAACCATGTCGGTTTTCTTGGATACGCTGCCACTGACTTTAGCGCCTAACGCAGCCAGACGATCTTTAGCTTCATCACGCGGCATCAGGCTCAGCGAGCCGGTTAATACCACGGTTTTGCCTGCAAATGGGCTATCAATCTCTTCAGCCACAATGACCTGCGGTGCTGGCCAGTGGATACCAATCTCGTCGCTGATCAGCTCATCGATCACTTTCTGATTATGCTCTTCACCGAGAAAATGGCGCACATGCTTAGCCACGACTTCACCCACGTCCTGTACGCTTTTCAGCGCTTCAACATCAGCTTCACGCAAAGCCTCGAGTGAGCCAAAGTGTGCAACCAAATTCGCCGCGGTGGCTTCACCTACTTCGCGAATACCTAATGCATACAGGAACCTTGCTAACGTCGTTTCTTTCGACTTCGCTAAGGCATTAACCAGATTCGTCGCAGACTTCGGCCCCATGCGATCAAGGCCCGTGAGGATCCCCGCCGTCAAGCGATAGAGATCGGCCGGTGTTTTCACATATTCTTTTTCGACCAGTTGTTCGATGATTTTGTCGCCCATACCATCAACGTCCATCGCGCGACGTGAAACGAAGTGCTTCAGCGACTCTTTGCGCTGCGCACCGCAGATCAACCCGCCCGTACAGCGAGCCACAGCCTCGCCTTCCACACGCTCAACGTCAGAACCGCACACTGGGCAATGCTGCGGGAAGACGATTTCCTGTGTATTCTCAGGACGCTGCGCTTCAACGACGCCGACCACCTGTGGTATCACGTCACCAGCACGGCGCACAATAACGGTGTCACCAATGCGCAGGCCAAGACGATCAATTTCATCAGCATTATGCAGTGTGGCATTACTCACAATAACGCCTGCTACCAAAACGGGTTCTAGACGAGCCACGGGCGTGATTGCCCCAGTACGGCCAACCTGAAATTCAACGCCGTTTACCACCGTCATTTGTTCCTGAGCGGGGAACTTAAACGCCGTCGCCCAGCGAGGTGCACGCGCGACAAAACCGAGCTGTTCCTGAATCTCAATGCTATCAACTTTGATGACGACACCGTCGATATCAAAACCTAGCGTTGGGCGATCCTGCTCAACCTGACGATAAAACTTCAGCACCTCATCGCTGCCAGTACACAGTTTAACGCGATCGCTCACCGGCAAGCCCCAGGCTTTAAACTGTTGTAAACGGGCATAGTGGCTGGCAGGCAGTTCGCCACCGTCCATCAAACCAACGCCATAGCAGAAGAATGTCAGCGGACGTCTAGCCGTGATCCGAGGATCGAGCTGGCGCAGCGATCCCGCAGCGGCGTTTCGCGGATTGGCAAAAACTTTGCCGTCTTTGCGACGCGCTTCTTCATTCATGGCTTCAAAACCGGCTAGCGGCATAAAAACTTCACCACGGACTTCCACACGACGAGGAATATTATCGCCTTGCAACCGCAGAGGGATCGCACGGATCGTTTTCACGTTAGCCGTGATATCTTCGCCGGTCGTACCGTCGCCGCGAGTCGCTCCTCGAACCAAGACACCATCTTCATAGAGCAGGCTAACGGCCAAGCCATCAAGTTTAAGCTCGCAGCAAAAAGTTAATGGCTCTGCGGTTTTCAGTCGGTCGTGAACACGCTTGTCAAAGGCTAAATAACTTTCGTCATCGAAAACGTTATCCAGCGAAAGCATAGGAACTTCATGCCGCACTTGGCTAAATGCAGATAATGGCGCTGCACCCACTCGTTGGGTAGGAGAATCAGGCGTGATAAGTTCAGGATGTTGCTCTTCCAACGCGCGCAGCTCACGCATCAAACGATCGTATTCGGCGTCAGGGATCTCTGGGGCATCTAACACGTGATACTGATACTCATGATGGCGCAACGCAGTTCTCAACTGGTCGAGTTGCTGTTGAAGTTGTTGTCCGGTCGTAGAAGTCATAATCCACCATCATATATTAATGATAAAAAACCCCCGATATACGGGGGTTTCAGTTTACTCGATTATATCGCTTTAGCGTTATTTTGCCGTGTTATCCAAAACTTCACGGATACGCGCTTTGTAAATCTCTAGCTTCTGCGGTGTCATCATGCGGCGCTCATCGTCTAGCACCACACCACCTACATCGTCAGCAATACGCTGCGCTGATTGCAGCATCAGCTTAAAGTTCTGGTTGGCGTCACCGTAGGAAGGCACCATCATAAAGAAGGAGATCCCCGGCGTACTGAAATCAGACATATTGTCAGGGTCGAAGTTGCCTGGTTTCACCATGTTCGCCATGCTAAACAACACAGGGCCACTGCCCGCTGGGTTCAGGTGGCGATGGAAAATATTCATCGCGCCAAACTGGAAGCCCGACTGCAATACGCTTTGCAGCAACACTTCGCCCCCGATCACGCTACCATGATGTGCTGCGACGTGAAGAACCAAAACGGTTTCTGTCACTTTTTCCGGTTCAGCTGGCGCTACAGGCTCAGCCTGAGGCGCCTCATCCTCGTACTCTTCATCATCATAAGATGCTGAAACACGAGGTGCGGAAATTTCATCATCGTCTTCAGCATGGTGAGCTGGCTCGTGGCGATGAAGTGAAGGTTCTGCCGGTTGTGAATGACGAACCGGCTTCTGCACTGGCTGGCGATAATCATTTTCATCATCGTCACCAAACAAAGCGTCACCCAACAAAGGATCGCTTGGTTCGTGCTGTTCTCGAACGACAGAGCTTGGTTGCGCAGTGGCACGTGAAGGCGCACGCACCGAATCCAAAGGATCGGGACGGTCATCTTGCGGCTCACTAAACTGGCCAAAAGCAGGCTCTACCGGCTTCTGCACAGGCTTGCTGGAACGCTGAACCCGAACTTCACCGACGCCTTCATCTACTTCAGCCAGTGACTGTTCGTCACGCTGTTTTTTTGTTCGTTTCGCTGGACGATCGCGAAATAGCGAAGAACGTTCTTTACGACTGGTCCACAAGCCGTGCAGTAACAACGCTATAATGGCGACCGCACCAACAACAATTAATATCAGACGCAAATCCTGCATCATCGCAATCTCTGTTGTTTTAATACTATTGCCATAATGGCAAACCCTTAACGCATAACTCTATTTGGCTGTTGATACAAGTGCAAGTCTCGACTGAAATTTACCTTAAGAAAGATGACTTTTCGCACTTTTTTGCTGATTTTTCGGTCGATTCTGAACTGGAAACCCATTTCACTCATAGTTATGATAGCTGAGATTTTTTTTAATATAACTAATACAACTGAAAGAGTAGTTATGAAAAACACCCCAACCGGGTCAATGCAAAGAAATGTCCCAGAAAGAACCAGCGGCATACATTACTTTTCGGAAGGCTGGCGGCTTGTTCGTCTACCCGGAATCAAACGCTACGTAGTGATGCCTTTACTGGTCAACATCGTCTTGATGGGACTCGCATTTTGGTGGCTTTTTCTCCAGTTAGGCGCATGGATACCTAGCCTAATGAGTCATGTCCCCGAATGGTTACAGTGGCTAAGCTATTTGTTATGGCCGCTCGCCGTTATCTCTATTGTTTTAGTTTTCAGCTACTTATTTAGTACAATCGCTAACTGGATAGCCGCGCCATTCAACGGACTGTTAGCCGAGCAGCTTGAAGGGGTGCTAACCGGGAAACCCTTGCCGGACACCAGCATTTGGAGCGTGGTAAAAGACGTACCACGAATTATGGCTCGTGAATGGAAAAAGCTGGCGTATTACTTACCACGCGCGATCGTCTTGCTGATACTTTATTTTATTCCTGGAGTGGGTCAAACCGTCGCGCCCGTTCTGTGGTTCCTGTTCAGCGCATGGATGATGTCGATCCAATATTGCGATTATCCGTTCGATAACCATAAGGTGAGTTTCCCTGATATGCGTAATGCATTACGTCGCAACAAGGTCGATAACCTGCAATTTGGCGCACTCACCAGCTTATTCACCATGATCCCAATCCTTAATCTGGTGATTATGCCTGTTGCCGTATGCGGAGCCACAGCGATGTGGGTTGATCGTTACCGCGCGGAATACTCCCGCATTCAACCATAATCCCCTATGGCGTTCTCTCTGAGCAGCTTCGGCTGCTCTACTACTGACTTTTTGTTGTCGCTCTCCTCTTTCGCTAAACCTAATCCCTTATTGACATAAGCATATGCGATTTCTTTACTTCCCTACGGGAGGTAATCGCGTATGCTCAAGTAATGTTCCCTGAATTTCATAGAGTTAAAGGACGTGCTATGAGCAAGATTTTTGAAGACAACTCCCTGACAATCGGTCATTCGCCGCTTGTTCGTCTGAATCGTATCGGCAATGGTCGTATTTTGGCGAAAGTGGAATCACGTAACCCAAGTTTTAGCGTTAAAGACCGTATCGGCGCCAACATGATTTGGGATGCCGAAAAACGTGGCATTTTGAAACCTGGCATTGAGTTGGTGGAACCAACCAGCGGAAACACCGGTATTGCGTTAGCCTTCGTCGCCGCGGCTCGTGGCTACAAACTCACGTTGACCATGCCAGAAACCATGAGTCTTGAGCGCCGCAAGTTGCTTAAAGCACTCGGTGCCAATCTGGTGCTGACCGAAGGCGCTAAAGGGATGAAAGGCGCTATTGCCAAGGCTGAAGAGATTGTCGCCTCCGACCCGAAACGCTTTGTTCTGCTGCAACAGTTCAGCAACCCTGCCAACCCAGAAATTCATGAGAAAACCACGGGGCCAGAAATTTGGGAAGACACCGATGGCGAAGTGGACGTATTAATCTCCGGCGTTGGCACTGGCGGAACCCTAACAGGCACGACGCGTTATCTGAAAAAAACCAAAGGGAAACAAATTATTACCGTTGCCGTTGAGCCAGAAACATCGCCGGTCATCACTCAGGCACTCGCTGGCGAAGAGATTAAACCCGGCCCACATAAAATTCAGGGTATCGGCGCAGGCTTCATCCCAGACAACCTCGATTTAGATCTGGTTGACCGCGTGGAACTGGTTGGCAACGATGAAGCTATTGCAATGGCGCGCCGCCTGATGGAAGAAGAAGGTATTCTGGCAGGGATCTCATCGGGCGCAGCAGTTGTTGCAGCGGTAAAACTTGCTAACGATCCAGACTTTACTGGCAAAACAATTGTGGTTATTCTTCCGTCCTCGGGTGAACGATATTTAAGCACGGCATTGTTCGCAGATCTGTTCACAGAGCAAGAGCTGCAACAGTGATGCTGATGTTCTAAACATGCTAAAAAAGCACCCAACTGGGTGCTTTTTTGTGGTGCAGTTCAAAGTTTTTACCTGCCCAATCTTGCTTTTCCCGCCCGGGTCTAGTATTTAACCAAGCAATTATTTTGAAGCGCGAAATAAAGCACCCGTGCTGTATCAAGTCGGCTGAATCGATTTACTGATTTGTCCTGAACGGCACGAAAGCGGCATAATGGGTTGGTAGTGAGAAAACGATTGGGGGTAGTTCCAGCTGTAAATGAACTTTCCTCACTCATTTTCTACAACGCTCAGATTTGCCACTGCTCCACGAGTGAAGCGCTAACTGAAAACAGGCTAAAGTTGAGTCTTTAAGCTAAACTTTAGCCCCACAACATTAATTCAAAAATAGTTGGGGAAACCTATGTTCCAGCAAGAAGTTACGATTACCGCTCCGAATGGTCTGCACACCCGCCCTGCTGCTCAGTTCGTTAAAGAAGCAAAAGGCTTCACCTCAGAAATCACTGTGACTTCTAACGGCAAAAGCGCAAGCGCTAAGAGCCTGTTCAAGCTGCAAACTCTGGGTCTGACTCAAGGTACCGTAGTCACTATCTCCGCTGAAGGCGAAGACGAACAGAAAGCCGTTGAACACTTGGTAAAACTGATGGCAGAACTTGAGTAATTCTCAAGTCCAATACCATTTAGTTTAACCAGTCAACAGTAAGGTAGGGTTATGATTTCAGGTATCTTAGTATCGCCGGGCATTGCTTTTGGTAAAGCACTTTTACTGAAAGAAGATGAGATTATCATCAACCGGAAAAAAATCGCTGCTGAAGAAGTGGAGCAGGAAATCGCTCGTTTTAAAGCTGGTCGTGATAAAGCATCTGAACAGCTGGAAACCATCAGAGTTAAAGCGAGCGAGACCTTTGGCGAAGAGAAAGCCGCCATCTTCGAAGGCCACATCATGTTGTTGGAAGACGAAGAGCTTGAGCAGGAAATCATAGCCCTCATTAAAGACAGCAAAATGACCGCTGACGCTGCGGCTCACGAAGTTGTCGAAGGTCAGGCCAAAGCTCTGGAAGAGCTGGACGATGAATACCTGAAAGAGCGTGCAGCTGACGTACGCGATATCGGTAAACGTCTGCTGATGAACATTCTCGGCATGACCATCGTTGATTTAAGTGCAATTCAAGAAGAAGTCATTCTGGTTGCAACCGATCTGACTCCGTCAGAAACCGCACAGCTAAACCTGAACAAAGTTTTAGGCTTCATCACCGATCTGGGCGGACGTACATCCCACACCTCTATCATGGCGCGTTCTCTGGAACTGCCTGCGATCGTGGGTACTTCTGATGTGACCAAACAAGTCAAAAACGGCGATTTCCTCATTCTGGATGCCGTAAACAACAAAATCTACGTCAATCCGACGGCAGAAATCGTTGAAGAATTGAAAGCGGTACAAAACCAGTACGTTTCTGAAAAGAACGAACTGGTGAAACTGAAAGATCTGCCAGCGATTACGCTGGACGGTCATCAGGTTGAAGTTTGTGCCAATATCGGTACCGTGCGTGATATCGCCGGCGCTGAACGTAACGGTGCAGAAGGCGTTGGTCTGTATCGTACTGAATTCCTGTTCATGGATCGCGATGCGTTCCCAACAGAAGAAGAGCAGTTCCAAGCCTACAAAGCCGTTGCTGAAGGCATGGGTTCTCAGGCCGTTATCGTTCGTACTATGGACATCGGTGGTGACAAAGATCTGCCGTATATGGATCTGCCAAAAGAAGAAAACCCATTCTTGGGCTGGCGTGCCATTCGCATCTGTTTAGATCGCAAAGAAATCCTGCACGCTCAGCTACGCGCTATTCTGCGTGCATCAGCATTCGGTAAGCTGCGTATCATGTTCCCAATGGTAATTTCCGTTGAGGAAGTTCGTGAGCTGAAAGGTGAATTAGAACTGCTTAAAGCCCAACTACGCGAAGAAGGCAAAGCCTTTGACGAAACGATTGAAGTCGGCGTAATGGTTGAAACACCAGCAGCCGCAACTATCGCTCGCCATTTAGCGAAGGAAGTTGACTTCTTTAGTATTGGGACAAATGACTTAACCCAGTATACTCTAGCGGTAGATCGCGGAAACGAGCTGATTTCTCATCTCTACAACCCTATGTCTCCGTCAGTGTTGACCCTCATCAAACAGGTCATTGACGCGTCTCACGCGGAAGGTAAGTGGACCGGTATGTGCGGCGAGCTTGCTGGTGATGAACGTGCTACACTGCTTCTTTTGGGCATGGGGCTGGATGAGTTCAGCATGAGTTCTATCTCTATCCCTCGCATCAAAAAAATCATTCGTAATTCGAATTTTGAAGATGTGAAGGCACTGGCAGATGAAGCTCTGAACCAGCCAACGGCAGAAGATTTAATGAACGTGGTCAACAAGTTCATTGAAGAAAAAACTCTCTGCTGATTCATGCGCTGGGCGCCGCCCAACATTACTTGCTTAGGAGAAGATCATGGGTTTGTTTGATAAACTGAAATCGCTGGTTTCAGACGACAAAAAAGACACTAGCAGCATTGAGATTTTTGCTCCGCTGTCTGGTGAAATTGTCAACATTGAAGATGTGCCGGACGTTGTATTTGCAGAGAAGATTGTTGGTGATGGTATTGCTATCAAACCAACAGGCAACAAAATGGTTGCACCCGTTGATGGCACCATTGGCAAAATCTTTGAAACAAACCATGCATTCTCAATCGAGTCAGACAGCGGCATTGAGCTGTTCGTCCACTTCGGTATCGACACCGTTGAACTGAAAGGCGAAGGCTTCAAACGCATCGCTGAAGAAGGCCAGCGCGTTAAGAAAGGCGACGTTGTGATCGAATTCGATCTGGCGTTGCTGGAAGAAAAAGCCAAGTCTACCCTGACTCCGGTTGTTATCTCTAACATGGACGAAATCAAAGAGCTGACTAAGCTTTCTGGTACCGTCATTGTTGGCGAAACCCCAGTTATCCGCATCAAAAAGTAAGTTGAATACATCAAGAATGGCGCCTTTGGGCGCCATTTTTTTTGGAACTTTCTTCTTGGCTAAAACTCTACATCGCACAGGAGCTATTTGATCGAATAACAGGAACATATTCACGTCATGAAAAAAATCGTCTGTACCCTTCTCGCTCTATTTCTCACCTTCCCTGCTTGGGCAAAACTCAACGCTCATGAAGAGGCCCGCATCAACGCGATGTTGCAAGGGCTTGCACAGCAAAAAGACTTGGTATTTATTCGTAACGGTAGTGAGCATACCTGTGATGAAGCGGTTTCCCACCTACAGCTAAAGTTGGGTAATACCCGTAGCCTAATCGATACCGCAGAACAATTCATCGATAAAGTCGCGTCATCATCTTCAGTAACCGGCAAGCCCTACATTGTTCGGATCCCAGGACAGGCGGATGAAGCCGCTCAGCCCTATTTACATCACTTGATAAAAGCCACGGATAAAACGTTAACCAACACTGCGCCATAACTCACCAGCCACGTGCAATGCCCGCGCAGGCACCATTAGCGACTAATTTTAGGAATACTTAATCGAATCTGTCGCCGATTGTTATCGCTAATATGGACGAAATCAAAGATCTGGCTAAACTTTCTGGTACCGTTGGCATGTGGGGGCTCCCAGCCATTCGCATCAAAAAGTTAGTTGAACACAGCAAAGTTCAACCGAACCAATAGCAGGGATGTAATCTAATCACCGAGATCGCTCTGCTCTTCTTTTCATCGAGATCTACCGCGAGGCATTAATTTTTATGCCTAACGACGTGTAGAAAGTAAAAACAGTAATGGAATACTAAACATGATCAAAAAAACAATGCTAGCCGCACTCATTCCAGCCATGCTTGTCATGGGGGGCTGTGATGATTCGTCAAAAGAGAAGGCGGCTCCGGTGGCCGATCAATCTCACGAACAGAGCGCAGCAACTCAACCAAGCCCGAAGAAAGAACCAGAACTTAATGATGTAGATAAGAAAGTAAAAGCAATACAAGATCAATCTACGCCAGAAAAAATTGATCAGTTCAATAAATCACAAGACAACGATCCCCAGGTACTTCAACAAGCTGTTGTTTCGGAAATAAAGAAAAAGCTGCCAGTCTTGGTAGATCAGGCGACGTTAATGTCTGATGTTTCAGCAGAAAATAATACATTCACATACAAATACATCGTGAAAGGAATCACAATCAAAGCGATTGAGAGCCACGAATGGCAAGAAGCGATGCAAAAAACCATAAACAGTAGTTACTGCTCTAACGACGCAAGGGTTACGGTATTTAGAAATTTATTTCCTGAAGGGGTCATTTACAACTACTTCGTAGGCGAAAAGTTAGTGTACACCTACAAAGCGCTTCCATCGATTTGCAACAAATAAATTTTTATCATACCTGAGGTAGAAGCCACCGGAATCTACCTCAGGGCATTTCTACTGCCCTGAGTTTTATTATTCTCTGTAAATTTGCCAAGGATCGTGTGCTGGCTGCTTACATCCGTTAATCAAATACGCCAGTTGAGAGATAACGATCGCCACGATCGCAAATAATCGCCACAACGACGCTTCCCGGAGACTCCTCAGCCACACGCAGCGCCCCAGCAACAGCACCACCAGAACTCACACCACAAAACAGACCTTCCTCTCGCGCCAAACGCCGCATGGTCTCTTCAGCGAGCTGCTGGGACATATCCAGCACCCGGTCCACCAGATCAGGACGATAAATCCCCGGCAAATACGCCTGCGGCCAGCGGCGGATCCCAGGAATACTTGCCCCCTCTGACGGCTGTAAACCGACGATCTGAACCGTATCACTCTGCTTCTTTAAGAAACGCCCCACGCCGGTAATCGTCCCCGTGGTCCCCATGCTAGAAACAAAGTGTGTAATCTTACCCTGCGTTTGCTGCCAAATCTCGGGTCCAGTGGTCGTGAAATGAGCCAAAGGATTATCGGCATTATTAAACTGATCCAAAATCAGCCCTTCACCACGGTCGGCCATCTGCTGCGCGAGATCACGCGCACCTTCAATGCCCTGCTCACGGCTGACTAAAATCAGCTCTGCGCCATAGGCACGCATCGAAGCCTGACGCTCTTTGCTCATATTTTCAGGCATCAGCAATTTCATACGATAGCCTTTCATCGCGGCAATCATCGCCAACGCTATCCCTGTATTACCGCTGGTTGCTTCAATCAAGGTATCGCCGGGTTTAATCTCGCCACGCAGCTCAGCTTGCTGAATCATAGATAGCGCCGCGCGATCCTTAACCGAGCCCGCTGGATTATTTCCTTCCAGCTTGACCCAGACCTCACTCCCTAAGCCGCTAGCCATGCGCTGTAGCTGCACCAAAGGCGTGTTTCCAATACAAGATTCCAGAGAACTCACGAGCGGTTACCTATTTAGCAAAAAGATGAGAAGTTTAGTGTAATGCAAAAGCGGAAATGTTGAAGAGGCACACTCTAAATCCCCGCCCTCAGAGAAAAGGACGGGGAACGGTCAACAAAATTAGGCACTTTTCGCCAAGGCTACGGGTTGCAAGGGCGTATCTCCCGCATACAAACGCGCATTCAATCCACCAACAAAGTAGCGGCCACCGCGTTTAGGAGCCTGTGTTCCATTGCCTTCCAACATAACTACGCTGATCGGCTCTGGATGCCAGCCCTGAGGCTGAACGGTGAGCTGCCAGTAATGCCCACGCGGACTCACTTCCAACACCTGAACTGGAAGCGGGCAACGGGCGTTGGCCTGTAGACTCACCTCCATCTCCCAAGGACGTAGGAACATATCCACTTTGCCCTGATGCAGCGGAGAGAAAGCCAGCGGCCAATGATGCTCACCAATATAAATGTGTGAACCACGAATTTCGCCATCCACCTTATTCACTTCGCCCAAAAACTCCAGCACAAAGCGGCTAGCAGGCTCGCGCCAAACGTCATCAGGAGTACCAATTTGTTCGATATTACCCTGACTCATCACCACAATTTGATCGGCAACTTCCATTGCCTCTTCCTGATCATGAGTCACGAAAACGCTGGTGAACTTTAATTCTTCATGTAGCTGACGCAGCCAACGACGCAGCTCTTTACGCACCTGTGCGTCCAAAGCGCCAAACGGCTCATCTAACAATAAAATCTCAGGCTCAACGGCCAACGCGCGTGCCAGAGCGACGCGCTGTTTCTGTCCACCGGATAGCTGAGAAGGAAAACGATCGGCCAAATGTGCCAACTGAACCATTTCAAGCAGCTGTTCGACTTTCTGCTTAATCGCCGCTGTCGATGGACGTTCGCGGCGCGGTAGCACGGTTAAACCAAAGGCCACATTGTCAAAAACGCTCATATGGCGAAACAGGGCGTAGTGCTGAAAAACAAACCCTACGCGGCGATCGCGCGCATGCAGGCGGCTAACGTCATGACCATTGAAGCTTAGTTGTCCACCACTCTGCCCTTCTAGCCCTGCGATAATACGCAGTAACGTCGTTTTACCTGAGCCGGACGGGCCAAGCAGAGCCACCATCTGGCCAGACGGAATGGTCAGTGAAATATCGTTCAGGACTTTGGTACGGCCAAAGTATTTGTTGACCTGTTTAATCTCAATGCTCATTTCGCGCCCTCCCGCTCGGCGTGAACCACTTGACGGTTCAATCGCCACTGCAGCATATTTTTCAAAAACAACGTGACTATTGCCATCAAGGTCAGAAGCGCTGCGGCGGTAAATGCGCCGGCGGTATTGTAATCCTGATGCAACAACTCAACCTGTAACGGCAGCGTATAGGTTTCACCACGAATAGAGCCAGAAACCACCGACACCGCACCAAATTCCCCAATCGCTCGCGCATTGGTTAGCACCACGCCATACAACAATGCCCAACGAATATTTGGCAGCGTTACGCGACGAAACATCTGCCAACCAGAAGCACCGAGTAACACGGCCGCCTCATCTTCATGGCTTCCTTGGCTCATCATCACCGGCACCAATTCACGAACCACAAATGGACAAGTCACAAACACCGTGACCATCACCATGCCCGGCCATGAGAACATCAATTGGATATCATGCGCATCCAACCATCCGCCCAGTGGGCCATTCGAACCATAAAACAGCAGATACAATAGCCCCGCCACCACTGGCGATACGGCAAAAGGAATATCAATCAGGGTGAGCAACAACTGGCGCCCAGGAAACACAAAGCGCGTACACAGCCATGCCAACAAGGTACCGAAAATGAGGTTAACCGGTACCGTAATCAGCGCCACCAGCACCGTGAGCCATATGGCATGTAGCATGTCTGGATCGCTAAGATTCTTCCACACTACGCCCGCGCCTTCAGAAAATGCGATGGCAAAAATTGAAATCATCGGCACCAACAACAGCAATACGGAAAACAACACGCCGCTGCCAATCAGAAACCATTTCAACCAATCCGTTTTCGGCCGGAGTTGCTGGGCATTGCCCTGCCATGCAGATAAATCAGCCATTAATGCCCCCCGATACGCTTGCCGAAACGGCTCTGTAAGGTGTTGATGCTAAATAACAGCAGCAGTGACGCAGCTAAGATAACGGAGGCAATGGCGCTAGCCGCGGGATAATCAAACTCCTGCAGACGAATAAAGATCATCAGCGAAGTGACTTCCGTCTTCCATGCAATGTTGCCTGCAATAAAAATAACCGCACCAAACTCACCCAAGCTGCGCGTGAATGAAAGCGCTGTTCCGGCTAATAGCGCTGGGGCGACTTCAGGAAATACCACTTTACGGAAACTCTGCCAACGCGAGGCGCCCAACGTCTGCGCAGCCTCTTCGTACTCAGGGCCGAGTTCTTCTAATACGGGCTGAACCGTGCGCACCACAAACGGAATGCTCGTAAATGCCATCGCCACGGCAATACCCAACCACGTAAAGGCCACTTTGATATCAATCAGCGCCAGCCACTGTCCATACCAACCCGTAGTCGAAAACAGCCCCGCCAGCGTTAGCCCCGCCACCGCGGTCGGCAACGCAAATGGCAAATCCATCAGACCATCCAACAGCGTTTTTCCGGGGAATTCGTAACGCGTCAGGATCCACGCCATCAGCATGCCAAACACGGCGTTGAACACGCTGGCTACCCCCGCCGCCAGCAGCGTCACTTTATAAGCGGCGACCACCTGCGGATTAGTAATCACGTCCCAATACTGCTGCCATGTCATCTGTGCCAGTTGCATGACCAGCGCACTTAACGGCAGCAACAAAATCAGGCAGGTATACAGCAGGCTACTGCCCAGACTCAGGGTAAAGCCGGGCAAAACCCTTTTCGGCGCAGCGCGAGACAGCAACATTATCGATGTCCTTCCGCTAACAACTGATCCAACTCTCCGCCCGTTGCGAAGTGCGTTGTCATCACCTGCGGCCAACTCCCGAACTGCTCCTCAACGCGGAACAGTTTGGTTTCAGGGAACTGCTCTTTTGCCGCGGCCATCGCCTGCTTGTCATATACACGATAGTTAAAGCTGGTGATGATCTTCTGCGCCTCTGGCGAATAGAGGTAATTCAAATAAGCTTTAGCCGCTTTTTCTGTCCCATTGCGTTCGACGTTTTTATCCACCCATGCCACAGGAAACTCCGCCAGAATATCAACCGGAGGAACAATCACTTCGTAACCCGCATCGCCATATTGCTTCTGAATATTTTTCACTTCCGATTCAAAGCTGATCAACACATCACCCAGATTACGCTCCACGAAAGTGGTGGTTGCACCGCGACCGCCGGTATCAAATACCTCAACGTTACCGAGGAAACGCTTCATCCATTCGCGACTTTTAGCTTGATCGCCACCGTCTTGAAGATTCGCCGCTCCCCAAGCCGCCAGATAGGTGTAGCGACCGTTACCCGAGGTTTTGGGATTTGGGAAAATCAGTTTCACATCGCTACGGACCAAATCATTCCAGCCGTGGATCTGTTTTGGGTTTCCTTTACGAACTAAAAACGCCATGGTGGAGTAAAACGGCGAGCTATTGTTTGGCAGACGGGCTTGCCAATCTGCGGGAATAAGGTTGCCGCGATCGTGCAGAATCTGCACATCCGTCACCTGGTTGTAGGTCACAACGTCGGCACGCAGGCCCTGTAAAATCGCCAATGCCTGTTTGGAAGAACCCGCATGAGACTGTTTGATCGTCAGCGCCGGATTTCCCTCTTTCTGCCACTGGGTTTCAAAGGCCGGATTAAGCGCAGCGAAAAGCTCGCGAGAAACATCATAAGAACTGTTCAACAGTTCAGCCGCCGACGCGCTACCAGAAATCAGCAGCGTTGCCAGTGTCCATCCTTTGAGCTTGTTCAGTTTCATCGTTCACCTTCAGTCAGTCTGTGAAAACGACAACTCATGTCGTCTGTATGACTGTTAGTGTATTTATAACTAGAGGCTAACCTGTAACGGTTTTATATATCGTTTAGGACTCAGAAAGCATCAAACGCTATAAGGGGAAGTGTTGAATAGGTACGGCGATAACTTTTGCCACCGCAAGATGTTTTTTCCGCGGTGGCAAAAGTTGATAAGGTGGTCGCTAATTTGTGTCATTACCTGTTGTTTCAGGCAAATAATGACTCAAAAACTCAATCGATTTCACTTTGTCTTTTTCATCAACACAAAATGACAGACGCTGATCAAAATAAAAGTAGCCAATGCACTGGTCGCTGATTTGTTCGTATCCCGCACCATATCGCCGTACTACTTCAGCCATATCATCGCCAACACCAATGCCGCGCGAAGTTTTTATACTGCTGTCGTTAAATGTGATAGCAGAGAGATAAAGCTGACTACGATCGCCTTGGTAACCGGAGTAAATAAGCCTGTCGCGCACGATATCATCCTGTGGCACTAACGTCGCCGAGCCACCTTTAAAGTTAACGTTAGAGAAGGCATCGCCCGTGGTTTTGTCCTGCGTAGCGGTAATCTGGTTGCTGCTAAGCCATAGAACCCATTCATTGTTGGTTAAACCTGTTAGCATCGCACCTACGCCGTGATAGCGAAAATAAAAATCGCCGGCGACCAACGGCTCTCCGGTATAGGCCGTTGCTTTAGATGAGTCAATGAATTCGCGTAGACTTGACGATTTCATCCAGCCTGAAGAGATAACGTGGTCTTTACTAACATAGTTAACAAAATCAAAACCATCTTTTGTGCCATAAGACATCACTTTGTCATCAGGAATAACAAAGATATTATTTAATTTATCCGCATCTGATGGTGATGAGTAAAAATAAACCCGCTGTGAGCCGATAACGGATTTAGAAACCGGATTATATTTGGTATCTAACACCACGGGGGCATTCTTCAGTGAAGCTAAATTTGTCACTATCTTGCCTGAGTCAATATCGATGGTGATATCAAAGGGTTCCTGAGGAGACTCACCATTCTCTTTTTTACAGGCCGCGGAATTATTATCCCTGATAACAGAAATCGTTTCATTGTCAGATTCTGGATGGCGTTTATAGCGATATGAATAACATTGATCGTTGCCATCGGTAAGATGGTGGCGGTCTATAGCAGATAAAATCGTATTAATCGTTTGTCTAAAATAAGGTGAAGGCGTGTCTTCATCTTCGCCGATGGGATAATCGTCTGTTTCCGTTGTCTCTAATCTGGATGGTAAAATCCATCCGCGCTTATCACCGGAGCCTGAACTTTGATAACTGATGGCGACAAATCCCTGATATTCAATATAAGGCGATACTTTATCCCCAGAGTTCAGTTCTCCATTTTCAATGGCACAGCTGGTTTCAGGTGCGCTGTACACGGCGATCGGGCCACCAGCGCTAATAACGGTTTCCCCTCGCGTGATATTATTTTTTAACCATGACCGATGAGCATGTGCAGTATGATTGAGTTGTCGACAAAACGCTGGTGCATTCTCCTGCTCCACCATGACATCTTGATCTTGAGAAAAATAACATCCACTATTTTCAGCATCTAATAATTGAATGGATAATATTTTCCAAGATTTATCTTCTTGAGTTAAATTAACAAGAAAACGTTGCTTATTGCAGCCATCACCGAGCGTGATGATACTATGGGATAAATCAGGAAAGAAATCCGAAAATAACCTACTCACATTGATATGTGATACCCACTCTGGTGGGTAATCCTGTGCACGAATATAATAGTCGTAACCGGGGCCATTTTCATCTTGCCAATAATATTTCATCCGGTTAGCTAAATAATGAGATAAATAATTTTCGGCTACGAAATCATTCGGCATAGGCTTCCCAGCACTCTGCATATCCTGCGTTATCATATAGTTTTTATAAAAATCTAGAGAGAACTTATCAGGCTCAGCTTGTCCATCAGGTAAATTGATATTCACATCGTAGTGAGATGCCTGATTGGATGGAATAACAGAATCGGCAAACACCTGCGTAATAAATACAGAGCTTATCCCGAGCAAACTGACAAAAAGACGATGCTTTATTATGGCTGAAAAACATACGTGAGGCATTTTAGTATCCAATCCTTTGAATTCTAACGTTCAACATACCCCGAACGTCATGTCCGAGATATGTTGAGACGAGTACAACTATAGCGACATTAAACGATCCAAAGATGGTGCAAAGTAGTAGCTACCGGTAACCGCTTTACTAAAGCGCAACAGCTGATCGCGTTTGCCGTCCAAATCACCAAACATGCTCAACAGCTGTTTCTCAATATTGTGCAAGCGGCCACAATAAGCGACAAACATCAGACCATGAGCACCACTTGCGGTGCCATAAGGCAGGCTTTGGCGCAGAATTTTCAGCCCTTTGCCCTCTTCGCTCAGGTCAACGCGGCTGACGTGTGACGTATCTGGGCGAGATTCTGGGTCTAGCTCTTCGCTATCATGCTTGGTACGTCCGATAATTTGCTCTTGCTGCTCGGTGCTGAAACG
Organism: Hafnia sp. HMSC23F03; assembly: GCF_001816025.1. Lineage (NCBI taxonomy): Bacteria > Pseudomonadati > Pseudomonadota > Gammaproteobacteria > Enterobacterales > Hafniaceae > Hafnia > Hafnia sp. HMSC23F03. The sequence continues at coordinate 25,430 of NZ_KV824233.1, read as the reverse complement.
GCCCCATTGCTTGAGGTTATGTTCCCAACGCTGAACAAACACATAGCTCCCCCCTGCATCGGCATCGTCATTGCCAACCACACCAACGATTGGACGTTGCTCGTCTTTTGGGTTTTCAGTGCCGTCAATGAAACCGCTCAGATCACGCTCTTCAACCCAGCGGAAACCATGAATTTCTTCTTCAACCTTAATGGCATCGCCGAACGCGGCCAGCGCTGCCTGAGCCAACGAGAAGTTGATATCATGACGCAAAGATTGGATGTGGATAAACAGATCGCGCTGAGTCGCAGGCGCTAGCCCCTTGCCCAACGGCGTGAACGGTTTTAAATCTGGAGCGCCCACACCGGCGGAAATATCGCGCCATACGTCGTTACCAAACGCGATAACGGCTCCCAAGCGATCCTGTGGGTACTGTTTTTGCAACGCTTGCAGACTATTTACGAAGGTTTTGCATCCCTGACGCACCGCATCAAGATCGCCTTGCACCAAGGCTTCAATGAAAATACCAAAACGACAATGCTCTAATAAAATACCGCTTTGTGGCTGTGACATTAAAACGTCATCTCCCTTTTTGACTGGTTGCCGCGCTCGCAGACGCGATTTAATTGCGCGTAGTTTACGCGATGCGTGAAGTGTTGCCTTGCTAAAAAACAAGAATTGGAAACAAAAAAGAGGTCATTGGAAAGAGGGAAAACCGGCTTTCAGAGTTAAAGCCGGTTGATTGACGCCGATACCCAAAACTTAGCGCTGCACGTTAGATGGCATTCGCATGCCAAACAATCTGGCTAATCTTCCAATCTTTCAGCGTATCGTCAGACGGCATTAAACCTTCTGGGCCACGCCATTCGCCGCTAAACAAATAGCTAACGTGGCGGCTCTCTTTGGAAACACATTCGACATCGTTGGCATTATCGCCCTGACCTTTCTGACATACACCGTACGCTTTTTCATACAAATCACTAAACGGTGTACCAATTTTCACGCCCCACGCGGTTTTGATCGCATCATTCTCAACATTCACGCGCTTCACTTTACCGCTATCATCGCCGCTGATCGTCATCACCACGGTGTCACCATCGAGCGCCTGATAAAACGATGTGACGGTGCCATTGCGCGTTCCCATTCCAGAACGCAGGCGATAATTATCGTCCAGCGCCTTATTAATCGCAGACTCATTCAACGGCGTCGACGCATTAATGCCTGCAATCCCCATATCACTCACTTCAACTGAGCTACTAAACCAGTTCAGCGGCGACATGCTTGACCATGACATATTACTCATCGTAGAGCAGCCCGTTAATAGCAACGGAACTACCAGCAACAGAGGACGAAAATTCATGCAAATGCTCCTTGGGATCGAGCGGTGATTAGCCCCCCGAAAAAGTTTATCTGGCAGGTTGGAGTTCGCCTGAGAGAAAAAGTGCCGAAACTTTTCAATTTATTCAGCAAAACTCTACATCAAAACTACTCGCTTACGTTGAAGCTATCAATCACACGCGAGTTGAACAGCAGATAGGCTAACGCCATTAGATCCAGCAACAAGATAGCCAATGACAGCAGGGTCACATCACCGCCGTCTGTCCAGAAAGGCACCGCTTGCAGCCCCATTTGAACGAAGGTTGTCGCGATTAATACCCAGCGCCACGCTTTCCAAATACCTTTCCATAAATGGCGACGGCCGCTCAGTAAAAAACCAAGCGCGGCGGGAAGCCCTGCTAGCATTCCACTCCAGAATAGTCCCCGGTCAGGATAAAACAGCGTCAGCAAATCCGCACCCTGTTGACGCGAAGAACCGGCGATAACAAACAGAAACCAGGTTTTAGCCTGTAAGACGAGCACCAGCCAAAATGCCCACGGCAAACTTAGCATGCCATGATGGTTAAAATCGTCGGGGGAGTAGCTACGATGAGACATAAAAAACTCGCGGGAATATCGCCGTTACTGGCTCGTTATCGGCTAAAACACCCCATAACGAGCCAACAGCGAAAAATTTAATACTCGTGGTCTTCGATTAGCCTTTTACTCATGCACAGCGTGTCCTGAGTCTCATAGTCGAGCTTCTCATACATGCCGATCACTGCGTCATTCTCTTCACCGACCAAGATCTGGATCTTCGGGCAACCGCGCGCGATAAGCTTTTTCTCGAGACGGCTAATTAACGCATTAGCGATGCCACGGCCACGAAAATCAGGATGAACGCCCAGATAATACGCCGTACCGCGATGGCCGTCATAGCCGCCCATTACGGTACCAACCACTTCACCGCCAACTTCTGCCACCAAAAAGAGATCGGCGTCGTGATTCAACTTACGCTCGATATCTGTCTCAGGATCGTTCCATGGGCGCAACAGGTCGCAACGCTCCCACAGCGTAGTAACTTCTTCAAAATCAGCTTGTTTAAAAACGCGGATTTCCATGATTCTGACCGTAATTATTTGTATTAATACCTAATTATCGCCGGAATCCTTCGATACGCAACGAAAAAGTTATCTTGCTGTTTCTATGGGCTTATCTGAATGCATCTGCCAGATCAGTGAATACGCGTAATGTGTTGCGCTCAACAAAAACTCTGGGCTCACGCTAGGGCTCCACGAATCATCGCCGCCAACCCCCATATGGAATCCATCAATGTTGACCCAAACCCCCTGTTCTTCGCGCAGTAAATGGTGATGCGAAGTTTCAGTCAATTGCTGCTGACTATAGCGACTGAGTCCAAAGTGAAAATCGCCCTGCCATGCCCAGTCAGCAAAATTGAGCTGGCGTGTATGACAGCGTAATCCGTTTTCAGTCGGGAAAATATACGGCGTATGCAGCTCAGAAAGCGGTAACGTCCAACGCCCATGCTGAGCGGAAAGCAAACGATCTGGATAATTTTCGTGTGGGCCGAGTCCCAGCCACGAGGCATATTCAGCCACGTCGGCTAACTGGCTGCTCAACCCAATACGCGCAGGTGCTGGGATCCCAAACGTGACATCAACGTTCACATCAATATGTAACCGGCCCTGTCGGTCAATCAAATAGGTCTTACGACTGATAAATAGAGTGCGACGTTGGTAGATATAAACATGGGTAGTGCAGATTTGCACGCCGCGAGAAATCAAATCAGCCTCGCATTGCCGCAGATGCGTCTCCAGCGCATACATTCCCGCCTTCTTCCAGCGTTCGACCCAGGCATTAGGATCGATACGCGTAACCTCACTTACACCGATATCATTATCCAGCGGGGCTCGCGTGAAGTTGTCACTCAGCGGAGTCAGTAAAGAAGCATGCTCATGCCGCCACCATTGCTCAAGCAGACCCGTTTGCCGACTAAACTGCCAGCGTTGGCTGCCCCACTCAATGCTAAATACATCATCGTGCGTATTCAGCGTGGGCAACTCATCCTGAGCATTGCTGTCATCTTCTGAATAGCTAGCAGGCAGCGCTTGTGGCCGTGCTAAACGCCATTGATCCCAAGCACAACGGTGGTTCGCCTCAGACCATGTAGTCCCTTTGATTTGGCGAATTTCCACGTTTAACCACAGCTCGCCGTCGCCACAGCGGCTCAGCTCTGGCATCTCTCCCAGAACAATGTGCAGCGACCCCTGCGGCGGTAATAAAATCTCGATGTCACCCTGCGCAATAAGTTTTCCATCTACAGCGAGATTCCAGCAAAGCCGCTCGTTGTCGCTGCTACGAAAGAGATACTCGCTGTTCACTTCTATCGTTAACGGATGCTGGTTAAGTAAATGGAACTGGAAAAACTGCTGCGCACGTTGGGCTTCATAAAGCGCGGGATGAGGTGTGCGATCGGGGAAAACTAAACCATTCATGCAGAATTGGCGATCGTTAGGCCTATCGCCAAAATCGCCCCCGTAAGCCCAATGCGGTTCGCCGTTTTCGTCTTTTTGGCTCAACGCCTGATCGACCCAATCCCAAACAAAACCGCCCTGTAAGCGCGGATGTTTACGAAACGCTTGCCAATAGCGATCAAAGCCACCAAAGCTATTGCCCATTGCATGGGCGTATTCACACAAGATCAACGGTCGCGCTTCATCTGGCATGCCAATCCATTTTTTAATCGACCATTTTGGCACAGTCGGATGCGGCTGATCTTGCTCCACGCGTGCATACATTGGACACAGAATATCCGTGGCGGCGGTATTTGCACCCCCTCCCTCATACTGGACCGGACGCGTTGGATCGTTGGTTTTAATCCAGCGATAAAGCGCATCATGGTTACAGCCATGGCCGGATTCATTCCCCAACGACCAGATAATGATACAAGGATGGTTACGGTCACGCAGTACCATGCGAGTCACTCGCTCGCTCATCGCATTAAACCATACAGGATCGTCGCTCAGACGATTCATCGGCACCATGCCATGAGTTTCAATATTGGCCTCATCTACCACGTATAGACCGTATTGATCACACAGTTGGTACCATCGCGGATGATTTGGATAATGCGAACAGCGTACCGCGTTAAAGTTATGCTGTTTCATCAGCATAATATCGCGGCGCATGGTTTCCTCATCCATCACCTGTCCATTTTCTGGATGGTGTTCATGGCGGTTAGTGCCACGGATCAGCAACGGTTTTCCATTCAGCCTTAGCTGACCGTGACTGATTTCCACCTGCCGGAACCCAACGTCATAAGCCTCAACGTCAACCACCTTGCCCTGTTCATCCAACAATGAAACGACCGCTCGATAAAGATGGGGCTCTTCAGCACTCCATAACAGCGGTTTCTCCACCTGTAAACGTAGCGTAGTGCGATCGTCATATGCGCCACGCTCATCGATAGTTTCGCTGCGAATAGCCTGTTGCTGCTCTGCCACCAGCGTATGCCCTCGCCATAGCGCAACACGTGCGCAATAGCCATCAGCGGATTGATTGACACAGATCTGAGCGTCTAATTCAGCGCAATGAAATCCCGGCGCCAAATAGGTACGCAGTTGGATATCATGGAGATGAAGGCGTGGCTTATGCAGCAAAGTCACATCGCGGAATATACCGCTCATGCGCCACATATCCTGATCTTCCAAGTAACTGCCATCGCTCCAGCGTAGCACCATAACAGCGATTCGATTTTTGCCTTGGCGAAGAGCGTGGCTGAGGTCAAATTCGGCTGGCAGTCGGCTGTCCTGCGAATAGCCAATCCATTCGCCGTTACACCAAAGATAAAAAGTAGAGTTCACGCCATCGAAAATAATACGGGTTTGCCCTCCCTGCTCTAGCCACTCATCGTCCACGCTAAAGCTAAGTGAATAACATCCAGTCGGATTTTCTTTAGGTACAAAAGGAGGGTTTACGGGAAAGGGATAAGTCACGTTGGTATAAATCGGCGCGTCGTAGCCTGCCATTTGCCAATTAGAAGGCACCTGTAGTTCATCAGCATCATCGAGGTCATGCTGCAACCATGCTTCCGGCACCCGTTCTGGCTGGCTAAAATAGCTAAATGCCCAAGCCCCGTTTAATGAAATCAATTGTCCTGAAGGCTGCCCATCGCGAGCCTCTTGCTCACTACGCCAACTGCAAAAAGGCGGATGTGCCGCTAACCGACGATATTGAGTACAAGCAAGATTTTCCCAATCACGACGGAAAAGCACAGCGGACAACGAGCTAAAAGAATTATCAATTTGAACAGGTGTCATTGTTGAGGTCCTATTAACGATCAATATCATTAACTCTCAATATCGTGTAGGCCACCAACATGAATAACAAACGAAAGGCTGTAAAGCAGTAAACATCGGTTAACCGACCGGCTTAACAAAGTGCGTGACATCTGGGCATCTCCCACACAGCACAAATTCGCTAACGCTTTGTCATGCTTGATAATAAAAGAAACAAATCGAAATAGTAATCAACTCGATTATTACACTCCCCCCACGCTACTATTCACCACCTGTTTTATCATTAATGGCTCATGAAACATTCATCACATGAAGAATTTCTCACATTTCCGCCTGTTGCCTAAATATACGTCTCGTCGCCAGTTTCTGCTGTCTGGATTAGCAGCAATAGCGCTGACAGGAAGTAAAATCGGGGATGCGTCTGCCAACAGCACTGCACTGACCGCAAAACCGGTAAGAAAAGAACCCGGTGCTCGCAAGGTGATCATGCTTGATCCCGGTCATGGCGGCATTGACCCTGGAGCCGTCGGGCATCAGGGAGCGAAAGAGAAACATGTGGTGTTGGAAATTGCGCACTATATTCGCGATTACCTGCATAAAAACAGTAACATTGACGTTAAAATGACGCGTGAAGATGATTTCTTTATCCCACTTTATAAACGTGTAGAAATCGCCCACCAGCATCAGGCGGATCTGTTTGTCTCAATTCACGCCGATGGATTCACCAGCCCTACCGCGTCTGGTGCCTCAGTATTTGCGCTATCCAACCGCGGCGCGAGCAGCACAATGGCAAAGTATTTGTCTCAGCGTGAAAACGACGCTGACAAAGTTGCGGGAGCCAAATATGCGGATGAAGATAACAACTATCTACAGCAGGTGCTCTTCGATCTGGTACAAACCGACACCATCAAAAATAGCCTAACGCTAGGACGTCATCTGCTAGATCACATCAAACCGGTACACCATCTGCACAGCCAACACACTGAACAGGCCGCTTTTGCGGTTCTGAAATCACCCTCTATTCCATCAGTGTTGGTGGAAACCTCATTTATTACAAATCATCAAGAAGAGCAGTTGCTAACGTCAGTCGCCTTCCGCCAGAAAATTTCACAGGCCATCGCCACGGGTATCGTAAAATATCTGGATTATTTCGACGCGCACGAACGCCGCCGCCCAAGCTAATACAGAAAGTTAATCCCACAAGAAAGCGATGTTTTCCGCTATACTGTTGCCCTTATTTGCATCGCGAGATGCACTTTTCGCAATATTTTTGCCAATCAATGTAGCTGTGAGCGGAAAACGTCATGAGCAAGCCTTCTTCATCGCAGGTGAAAGCTTTTTTGCTGAACCTGCAGGACTCCCTGTGCCAACAGATTGCCGCAGCCGATGGTCAATCCACATTTCGTGAAGACAATTGGCAACGCGAGGCTGGCGGCGGTGGTCGCAGTCGCGTGCTCACACAGGGTGCCGTTTTTGAACAGGCTGGCGTTAACTTCTCGCACGTTACCGGCGGACAGCTCCCCGCTTCCGCCACGGCTCATCGCCCTGAACTCGCGGGTCGTAGCTTCGAAGCCATGGGCGTATCGCTGGTCATTCATCCACAAAATCCTTACGTCCCCACCAGCCACGCCAATGTGCGTTTCTTTATCGCTGAAAAAGCAGGCGAGGAACCGGTTTGGTGGTTTGGCGGCGGTTTTGACCTCACACCGTTTTATCCGTTTAAAGAAGATGTGCTGCATTGGCACCGCACCGCGCGCAATCTGTGCCTGCCTTTTGGTGAAGATGTTTACCCGCGCTATAAAAAATGGTGCGACGAATATTTCTACATCAAGCACCGTCAGGAATCTCGCGGCGTAGGGGGCCTGTTCTTTGACGATTTAAATACGCCAGATTTTGATCGCTGCTTCGCTTTCATGCAGGCAGTGGGCGCTGGTTTTAGCGACGCCTATTTACCTATCGTCGCCAAACGCAAAGATATGCCATTCAGCGATCGTGAACGTCAATTTCAGCTATACCGCCGTGGGCGCTACGTTGAATTTAATCTGGTCTGGGATCGCGGAACGCTATTTGGTTTGCAAACCGGTGGTCGAACCGAGTCGATTCTCATGTCGATGCCGCCGTTGGTCCGCTGGGAGTATGATTTCAACCCCGAACCGGACTCACCGGAAGCCGCGCTGGAGCGTGATTTTTTACCCGTGCAAGACTGGCTGGGAGAAGAATAATGTCAGAAGCCAAACAAATCTGGGTCGATGCTGACGCCTGCCCTAACGTTATCAAAGAAGTGCTGTTTCGTGCCGCCGATCGCGTGGGCATTTTTGTCACACTGGTTGCCAACCAAACGATCCGAACTCCGCCTTCGCGCTTTATTCGAAGCCTACGCGTCGAGGCGGGTTTTGACGTCGCCGATAATGAAATTGTGCGCCGCGTTAATCCCGGTGACTTAGTTATCACCGCCGATATTCCTTTAGCCGCAGAGGTATTGGAGAAAGGAGGCGTCGCGCTCAACCCTCGTGGGGAGCTTTACACCGAGGCCAATATTAAAGAACGCCTCAATATGCGTGATTTCATGGATACGATGCGTTCCAGCGGCATCCAAACCGGTGGCCCCGCCGCGCTGCACCAGCGCGATCGACAAGAATTTGCTAACCAGCTCGATCGCTGGCTGCAAAAACGCTAATCAGCGTACGTATTACAGCCGCGTAACGCCTAACGCGGCTGCTCTTAGTTTCATCTCGGTACAACGCTGATATTCACTCACCGCTATTGTGCTAAATCCGCTAATAAATAGACGCGAGCGCACCGCAGACATAGACGGATCCGCTACCATCTTTTTTAACGCATGGCGTAAACGTAGCAAGCGAGCTTCATCTCCTGCGGCTGTGATCAGCGGCAGCGCAGGTGCCGGCGGCGTTTCTCCGATAATTTTTAGCCCATTCATGCATTGCGGATCGGCCTTTTGCAATAATGCCAGCGTCACGCAGTCAATCGCCGCAATATCCGCTTCACCTTGCCTAACCGCCAATAGCGAAGCACGGTGTGAGCCGGTCTGTATGGTATTGGCAAAAAAACGTCCACGAGTCGCCATTGGGGCAATTACCGAGCGCAGCGCGTTATAACCTGACTGGGAATCCTCGCTGTTATAGGCAGCTTTGCGCCCATAAAAAGCGCTAATATCCGCGCCAGCATCCTTCTTTCTGGCAACTAAAAAGCTACGGTAATCATCGCCCTCACAACCCGGTACCCGATAGCGAAACACGCCAACAACTGCGACGTTTTGCTGGAGCGTTTCCTGTAACGGGTAGCCGCAGGTCTGGCTGAGTAATAAATCCGGCTGTTGCCAATGGTCATAAAGATCGTCAGGCCAGCACAAAGCAGCGGGCAAATTCGTTTCCCCTTCCTGCGCTAACCAACGGGATAAGCCTTGCCATAACAACTCAACATCCGCTCGATTCACCGCATACATCGGCAACGATACCCGCATGTTTTATGATCCTTCTATGAATAGTGCCCCATTGCGCCAGCGCGTTAGATAACTCACCCAACGCTCAAAGGCCGTATCGGTAATCATTGCCAACAAGGCAACCAGAAGCGCGCCCTGAATCACGTAAGCCGTATTAAACCCGCTTAGCCCTATAATAATAGGCGAGCCCAGCGTTTTTACCCCAACCGTTGAGGCAATCGCCGCCGTACCAATATTGATGATGACCGACGTGCGCACGCCTGCCAAAATCACCGGTGCGGCTAGCGGGATCTCCGCTCGCCATAATATCTGCCAACGACTCATACCTGCGCCGCGAGCGGTTTCACGGACTGCTGCTGGAACAGATTCAATGCCGCTGATCGTCCCCTGTAAAATCGGCAGTAGCCCATACAATACCAGCGCGATCACCGCAGGCTCGGGGCTGAACCCCATGAGCGGCACCGCCACCGCCAGCACTGCGACCGGCGGAAATGTTTGTCCTACTGCGGTGACGGTTTCCACCAAGGAACGGAACTCACGCCCACCGCGATGCGTAACTAATAAACCTGCGCTCACGCCCAACACCACGGCAATCAAACTTGAGACCCCCACCAGCGTAACGTGTGCGATAGTTAGCGACCAAAAGCTATCTTGCTGATAAACAGGCCGTGTCAGATCAGGGAATAACGCACCAAACAGCTTTCCCATATGAGGCATACCGCTATTTAAACCGATTAACAGCAGTACTCCCCAAAGCAGAGGATCTCGGTACCAGCGCCGGGTAGACGAAGGATGTTTTCCTGACATTACGCCTCCGCTTTTTTGACGAGATCGGAAAAGTAGAGAACGCCAACGGGTTGCCCTGCTTCATCGATCACCGGTAGACGATCGACCTGTCGATAGATGAACAGCGACATGGCATCGCGCAAATTGAGATCGCAGCGGATCGGCTCACCCAGTGAAAGTTCACCGCGCCGCACGCGGGAAGCCACCACGTCCAGACCCAAAAGCTTGATCCCAACATCGCTATGGCCAAAGAACTGACGCACAAACTCATTGACCGGATGGTTAAGTAATTCCTGCGGCGTGCCCTGCTGTATGACTTTCCCTGCATCCATCAATACGATGCGGTCGGCCAAACTCAGTGCTTCATCGATATCATGCGTTACCAGAACGATAGTGCGTCCCAGCAAAGTGTGAATACGCGCAATCTCTTGCTGAAGCGTGGTTCGCGTCACAGGATCCAATGCACCAAAAGGCTCATCCATCAGCAATACTTCAGGGTCAGCCGCCAGTGCGCGAGCGACGCCAACGCGCTGCTGCTGACCGCCGGAGAGCTGGTGTGGATAACGATGACGAAACTCTGCGACATCAAGACTGAGCATTTCCATCAGCTCGGTCACCCGCTCGCGGATACGCGCCGTAGGCCATTTCAACAGCTGAGGTACGGTGGCAATATTCTGTTCAACCGTCCAATGGGGAAATAAGCCAATGGATTGAATCGCATACCCCATGCGTCTCCTCAATGCCTCTGGCTCAAAGCTGCTGATATTTTGCCCAGCAAAAGTCAGCTCACCGCTATCGTGATCGATGAGGCGGTTGATCATCTTCAGTGTGGTCGATTTTCCGGAACCCGACGTGCCAATCAGCACGGTGAATTCCCCCTCAGCAATATGCAAAGAGAGATCTTCCACCGCCGGACGCCCAGCAAAAGACTTGTTAACATGTTTAAAATGAATCATTGTCGCGCCGCTTCAATTCGAGAAACCAAAAATTTAAATAGGGTATCAACCGTCACCGCCATCACAACGACCGGAATAACGCCGAGCAGCACCAAATCCAGCGCGCTGCTGAGCAATCCCTGAAAGACTATTGCGCCGAAACCACCCGCACCAATCAGCGCCGCAATCACCGCCATGCCTACCGTTTGAACCGCCACGATACGCGCTCCGCTCAATACCACCGGCAACGCTAATGGAAGCTCGACTTTGCGTAAAATTTGCGCTCGCGTCATTCCTACTCCGCGCGCGGCCTCAATGACCGGTGACGGCACTTGTTCCAACCCTGCGACCACGCTGCGCACCAGCGGCAGTAACGCATACAGCACCAAAGCAATCAGCGCTGGGGCAACGCCAATACCGCTAATGCCCAGTTCGCCTAACCATGGCCATGCCTGCGCTAACCCCGCTAATGGCGCAATCAGTAAACCAAACAGGGCGATAGAAGGGATGGTCTGAATAATATTCAGAACAGAAAACATCGGTTTTCTCCACGACTCCCGCCTAGCCGCCAATACTCCCAGCGGTATGCCTATGACCAAAGCGAATGACAGCGTGCTCAATAGCAGAGCCAAATGCTGACCAAGAGCCTGATTAAACACATCATCGCGGTTGGCGTACTCCTTCATCAAAGAGAGCGTATCGAGCGCACCGCTGAGCAGCAAAATAGGCACAGGTGCGAGGATCAACAACGCCGCCAGAATACGTAGCCCGCTGCTTTTGGTGAGTCGGCTGACGGCATCTGCCCCACATAGCAGAGCCAAAGCGCCAATAAGCCAAAATGCACCGCCTAAAGAAACGCGCACTAAGCTATCTTCGTCACCCGCCAAAAGATGGGACTGCCAGGCAATCAACAGCATTAACCCAGCAAACAGCGCACCGCTGATCAAATAAATCAGCCACAGTGAGCTTCGGTTTTGTGGGCAAAAACACAGAAGGAATAGCAGAGGAAACGGCAGGATCAATATCCATGCGTAACCATGAATAATCTCTCCCAGTGGTACACCGGTACCAGACACCAGACGGTTTGCAGCCTGAGTGAGCAGCGGCATTTGCCATAAAGCCAGCATCATCAGCAGCCAGAGTGTGAGAACAACTCTGTTTTTTACCAAAACAAGATTCCCTATAGTTTTATCTCTCATCTTCAGAGAGTGAAGCAAAGCAAATATCTCCCGCCGTTAAACGGGAGATTGGAGATAGCTAACTCAAGACTTAACAAAACCCTTATCTTTCAGATATTTTGCAGCGACTTTTTTCGCATCTTGACCATCAACCGCAATTTTGGCATTCAACTTTTGCAGGGTTGGTCCATCCAGAGATTCAAACACGGGCTTCAGCACAGCGGCAATTTCAGGATGAGCTTTCAGCGTCGCTTCGCGCACGATTGGCGTTGGTGCATAAATAGGCTGCACGCCTTTAGGATCGCTCAAGGTTTTCAAACCCAATGCGGCCACTGGGCCGTCGGTGCCATACGCCATTGCACCATTCACGCCCGACGTTTGTTCTGCCGCAGCCTTAATCGTTACCGCAGTATCACCGCCCGCTAAAGACAACAGCTGATCCTGATCCAGTTTGAAGCCGTAGGCGTTTTCAAACGCAGGCAGCGCATCTGGGCGTTCAATAAACTCTGCGGAGGCCGCCAGTTTGAATTTACCGCCCTGCTTTAACCATTTCCCCAAATCCTCTAATGACTCCAAATGGTTTTGCTGTGCGATATCGTTGCGCACCGCAATACTCCATGTATTGTTAGCCGGGGCTGGCGTAAGCCACACGATCTGGTTTTTCGCCAAATCCAACTGCTTCACTTTGTCATACCCCTGCTGCGCATTTTTCCATGCCGGATCATTTTCATCGGCAAAGAAGAAAGCGCCGTTGCCGGTATATTCTGGATAGATATCAATTTCACCGGCGGTAATTGCACCGCGCAGCACTTTAGTCGTGCCAAGCTGGGTTTTATTCACCGTTTTGATCCCGTTGGCATCCAGCGTTTGCACGATGAGGTTGCCAAGTAAGGAACCCTCAGTGTCAATCTTGGAGCCCACGGTGACCGCATCCGCGGCCTGAGCAGCGCAGATAGAAACGCCCATCAGCGCCAAAGATGCCAAAATCTTGCGTCCCATAGATAAATTTCCTGCCATAACGGTTCCTCATCATTATTATTGCGGTCGCCAGAGCCTAGGTGCTCCGGTGACTCATCGTGGGTCAAAGCCATTAACGGATGTTGCGTGACGTTTACCGAACGCCATGCATATTGCCGCCACCACTGTGAATATCCCTGAACCACAAACCCCTGATTCCTTTGCCGATACTCCATGCGATAAGCCAAATAGACCTTGCGCAATCCATACCACGGCAAGCTGGGTAAATCATGGTGCACAATGTGGTAATTCAAATTTAAAAACAGCAGCCGCCACGGCCACGCCGCCTCATTAATAATAGAACGGGCTGAGGGATCGTCCACCGCACGGTGTTCGTAAAACGAGCGAACCATCGCCAAACCTAAGGCCGGATAGCTAATCGCCAGTAGATACCACCACGCTGACATCCCCGCCAACTGTACGATCCACAGAATCAAACCGAGTAATGACAAATGGATCAGCCACATGGCAATTTTTTTGCTCTCTCCCTGCATAATGCCGCGGAGTTCGCCTTTAGCCAACGCACCAATCCCTAGCGCAGGCCCAATAATCATGCGGCCAAAAAAGGTATTCCGCAGCCAAATCACTCTACGACAAATTGCCGATGAATTCTTCCATCGAGACTCACTGAAATAGTACGATTCAGGATCTTCCAACGGATGAGTCAGCGACGCATCGCGGTGATGGGCCAGATGCGAATCACGATAAATACCGTAGGGATACCAGATCGCCAGCGGCATCAATCCTAAGAGCTGATTAACACGCGGCCAACGGGTGGGATGACCGTGGATAAGCTCGTGCTGAAGCGACATATACCAACAGGTCAGCAACACTAACAAAGGCGTTCCAAACCATTTTCCCAGCAGTTGCCAGTGGTAAACCACCAACGCCCAGCCAGCATATATGGCAATCAGGACACACCATGTTGGGAGCTCACTGCGCCAGACCCACTGGCGTTTCCACGCACCAATGCGGCTTTGCTGTTCGGCATGTAAGTAATGCGATGACCGCATGCCGCTAATTGCTTTTTTCATCAATGAGTCACTCCCTAAATCAGGTGAGGCTCAGTATTTCTGAAATTTATAATTCCATTAAATACTTAATAATTTATTTTTATTACTTAAATGAATATAAATCACAATAGAAAAGTGACTTGAATGTTACAAAATGGTTAGAGCAGAGGGCATAGGCAGGGTATAATCGCCGCAACTGTATTGAGGAGAAGAATCATGCTGAAAAAAGCAATTATCGCCGGAATGGCATTGCTGACTTTGGGCGGCGTCGGCGGTGTTATTCTGGCCGGCATTATTATCTACGTTCGTTCATAAATCAGGCAAAGATTGGAGTGCGATGTAAATTCACCTAATATAGGTGAATATTCCCCAGTCTTGTTAAGGTCTGTCCTCATGGCAATCATCCCTAAGAACTACGCCCGTTTAGAAACTGGCTATCGTGAAAAAGCACTTAAAATTTATCCATGGGTGTGTGGCCGCTGTTCACGCGAGTTTGTGTACTCTAACCTGCGCGAGCTCACCGTACATCATATCGATCACGACCATACCAATAACCCAGAAGACGGCAGCAACTGGGAGCTACTGTGCTTGTACTGTCACGATCATGAGCATTCCAAATACACCGAAGCTGACCAGTATGGCTCCACCGTGATTGCGGGTGAAGATGCGCAGAAAGACGTCGGCGAAGCCACCTATAACCCGTTTGCCGATCTCAAAGCGATGCTGAATAAGAAATAGCGCTCCTCTATTTCCGCAAATAATTCGAGTGGCGGAACAAAAAGCGTGAGCCTTTTTGACCAGCCTAATGACGTGAAAAAGGCGCTGAAGGTAAACTCCAGCGCCTGCTAGGTTATAATCAACAAAACGTTTTCACTTCTACTGCGTTGAACACCGCAGGGCTAGAAAATATGTGAACCATAGCCCCACATGATAACGGTAATCCCCAATAGTAACTCGAGTACCAACACACCGATTGCGAAGGTCGATCCAGAGAAAATAAACCCTTGATCTTCAGTGATACCGAGAAAATTCGGAATACCGCGATACAACAAATAACCGCTATAACACACCCCCACGATAACCGCGAGCATGCACAGCCATACCATCGGATAGATTGATACAATACTGCTTAGAAACATGGGCGTACCGACATAGCCCGCAAACACGATACAACGATTTAAACTCGGGCAGTTTTCATATTCCCGAGCCATCCAGCGAATGACCATACCAACAAAACCTACCGCGGCAAGCATTAGACCGTAAAATACAACTGCAATGGCTAATGCCGTCATCGGCAACACTTTAAAAACGCGATCACCGCCGAAATCCCAGCCAAACTGGGTAGTGCCAATAAAAGAGCAGATAACAGGAATAGCAGCCATCAGTAGCACATGATGAGTATAGATATGCGATACCGACTCATTTTCCTGCCGTATTTGCCGGAACTCCTGTGCCGGATGCGATAACAGTCCCCAAACATGGTTACTCATGACACACCCCCTGACGTCTGATGCGGGATAAACGTTTATCAACATTTTTCCCACACTTTCAGTATAGAACGCAGCGACAAAAATAAAGGGAAAAATAGGAAATTTTTTACTCCTATAAGCCTTGCCATAACTCAGTCTCACCTCATTTTAGGCTTCATTAGTCCACGCTGTTTTTTGCCAAACATAAATCCCTTATTTTGTTAAAGTATTCTCCCTGTATTTATATTTAGGCGGCCTTATGATCGACAGCGAAATAACTCTGCGTAAATTAGAAATATTTTTAGCCTTCATGGAAAAAGAGAATATTTCACGCGCCGCCGAATCTCTAGGATTAAGCAGTGTAAGCGTTCACCGCGCACTGCATACGCTAGAAGAAGGGTTTCGCTGTCCTTTATTTGTGCATAAAGGCCGCAATTTACTACCGCTACCTGCCGCGCATACATTAGCGGAATATGCCCACGACCTGGTGGAACTGGCACAAAAGGGGATCGAGGAAACTCGGATAGCCGCAGGTTTTGGTCAGCAGCGGATGAGAATCGGCACGATGTATTCACTCACGCTGGAAACCATCCCTAAACTGATTATGGGGGTGAAACTACGCCGCCCAGAAGTTGAGATCAGCCTCACTATGGGCTCAAACCAAGATTTGCTCCAACAGTTAGAAGACCAGCAGTTGGACGCCATTTTGATCTCTATCTCTGACAGTCAAGTGAATGCGCAGCTGTTTGAAACACTGCCTCTGTTTAAAGATGATATTTTCCTTGCCGCGCCGGCCACATCTACGCTGATCAAACCGGGCTTGGCTGATCTACGAGATTATCGCGGAGAAAAGTTTGTCTCTCTGGCTGAAGGTTTTGCCACCTACCATGGTTTTAACGAGGCCTTTCAAATTGCTGGTTTTGAACCGTATATCGTTACGCGAGTTAACGATATTTTTTCCATGCTGAGTTTAGTGCAAGCCGGTGTGGGGTATACCCTTATTCCAGGGCGGATGAAGAACGTGTATGAAAATAGCGTCAAGCTACTACCGTTGTGTGATGACTATCAGATGCGCCAAACCATCGCGCTTGTTTTCGCTCGTAGTCGAGAGCAAGACCCCAATATTTTAGCGCTCACAGCTGAAGGACGCATGTATGCACGCGCCCATCAGTCTTCGAAGCAGGCGATAGACTAAGCATTTCGCTGATAACGAGCGACAATGTCTGTGATGGATTTTAATCCAAGCTGGCAACGTGAAAGCGCCTCCCCCTGCTCCATGACCTTTTTAGTGAGCCCAGTGAGTACCGCTCCTGGCGGCATTTCTATCGCCAAACGCACTTCCCGCTCGTAGGCCGCCACCATTGCCTCATGCCAGCGTACGGTTCGTGACATGTTGAACGCCAAATCGTCTGCAATGCGCTCAGGCTGCCATAGCACACGTCCAGTACTACCGCTTAAATAGGCAATTTTTGGACATTTCAGCACCACCGTTTGCATCGCCTGTGCCAATTTCTGAGCGGGTTTGAGTAACAGCGCGCAGTGGGATGGCACACTCACGGCTAAACGCTGTGTCTTATGAGCACCTTGGGCTCGAGCCAATACCATAACCTGCTGCATCGCAGCTTCGCTACCTGCAATCACAAATTGCTCTTCGGCGTTAATATTGGCTAAATAGACCGGCTGCTGTGGCGAATTAACCTGTGTAATCAACGGTTCAAGCTGGGTCAGATTCAACCCCACGATTGCCGATAATCCGAAACCTTCTGGGTAAGCGTTTTCCATCAATTCGCCACGTAACGCAACCAAGCGAACTGCATCATCAAAGTCTAAAGCCCCCGCAACAACAGCTGCGGGAAAAGCACCAATCGACAGGCCACTGACAAAATCGGCCTGAACTCCGTTTTCCTGCAGCTCTCTCGCATAGGCAACACCGGCTATCAGTAAACAAATTTGAACCGCACGGGTTCTTGCCAGCGCGGAAGCGCTATCTAGTGCCAAAATATCTTCATCTAAAACGTCGCTGGCCTGCTCAAGCAACAACTTTGTGGTTGGGTTATCTGGTAAGTCATGCAGCATTGAAGAACGCTGCGGCCCTTGCCCTGGAAACGTAAATAATACTTTCATCATGCATCCTCTGGTCGCAACCACGGATCGCGCGTTAACATCGGCCCCGTTGCGGTTTTTAGCATTACTCGCCCATCACGTAGCCATTCCGCCAGAGCAAAACCCCCGTTGGGAGTTTCAATCTGCACGTCGGTTCGACACGGTAGGTGAACCTGAGCGAGTCTTTCGCTGAGGGATGTAAACTCAACAGGTGATACTCGCTGAGGGCAACGTACAACCAGATCCAGATCGCTATCGGTATGCATTACCGGGATATCCGTCGCTAATGCGTATCCGCAGCTTCCGGTAACCCCCCACGACCACGGCCACACTGTTTGCATCAGCATCACTAAGACCTGTACTGGCGGCAGAGAAATAAACGATGAGTGCAACAAGGCGACGGGATCGCTCACCAATGATTCTGGTGTAGCACAGCGCACAACACTTTTCTCATCGACCCAACCCGCTGCGCGTTGGCTGCGCTTCATACCACGAATACCAACCGGAATACGCCCGCCTTGTTGGAGATCACGCCTCACGACCAGCGGCAGAGATATTTGCCACTGCTGAGTTACCCAGTCAGGCAAGGGTTCTTCAGCCGTAAGTGCTTGTGCGTTGTTAATCCAAATCAAATCATGCGGGCGCAACATAGTGACTCCTTTTTAAATACCGGCGGTAAGCGTAATAAACAGCGGCAATGTTAGGATACAAAGCACAGAGCTAATTAACAGCGTTGCTTCAGCATCAGGCGACTGCACACCAAAACGATTGCCAAATACGATACCGAAGAAGCCAGCAGAAAGCGCGATCATCAGAATAGCCGTAACAGCAACGTCACCATGTAACCCCATAGCTAAGACGATGCCCCAAGCAATAAATGGCTGAATCAGTAGCTTAGTTACACTAGACAGAACGACGCAGGTATTGATTTTCAATTGACGAGCAGACAGGATCAAACCGGTCAAAAACAGTGCGGAAGCAGTCGCTGAAAGTCCAAGAGGCTTGATTGAAGCCAACACCATTTCAGGCATATGAATACCAACAGCCGACAGCACAACCCCTAACAAAGGCCCCCACACAATAGGTTTTTTCACAGAGCGCCACATCAACACGGGAAGCATGGTCAGCGTTGAGCCCTGAATCGCACCAGACTCACGTGCTTTTTCACGTTCCAGAATCAAGAGACAAAACGGCGTCATCAGCACAGAACCACAGGCAATCGCCACCGCGACAGAAAGCGACGTCGCAGAGCTTTCACCCAGTACACTTCCCAGAATCGGCAATCCTAACGCCGCATAGTTAGGCAACGCTACGGTCAAAGTCAGCACCGCTGCATCCTGAGGCGTTTTCTTAAACACTTTGGTGCAGACGAAGTAAATGCCGGCATAGGTGATCCACATACCTAAAACCAGAACCACGATCAAAGGAGACTGCTGCACAATTCCGCTCCACGGCGTCTGTACTGTTGCGCTAAATAACGCGGCAGGAAGAGCGAAGTCCATAACGAAAATATTCAGTAGAGAAACATTCTTGTTATCAACCATCTTCGCTTTACCCGCATAGAAGCCGAGCAACATGATGACGAATATCGGAGCAAGCGCGTGAATAATTACGTATGTCATAAATCACCTTGTATAAAAACAAAAAGCTAAAAACAAAAAGCGTTACAGATAAGAATTCAGGTAACGCGTTATTTTCTTTTTATAAAATGGTCGTTAGCGGGCAGGTGAAAGCTCACTGGGGGCGACGTTTTAGCATCGCGCCCAGCGTGATATGAAGAACTAACGATCGGTCTTGATATGTCTAACGCGTTACCATTCAGCGCGCATACGAGTGCGAACGAGTGATGAACTCTGGCGGTTCTGCGCGCCTAAACGATTGCGAAGATCAACACCCTGCTGACGAGCATCGACAATGGCATCACGCAATACTGAGATCACTCGGTTAAGATCGTCGGCGCTGGCGTTGAGTGGATCATTGATGTTCAGAAGTTGATCTAACAAACCTAGCGTGCTGTAGTTTTTGATGTCATAGGCCATAGGAGGAATGGTCGCCGCCAGTTTCTCTAGAGATTCTACAGAGCGTAGGGTGATACGCGCCGCAGATTCCTTCCCCATTGCATGAATCATGACACCTGCATCATTGAAGGCAATCAAACGGTTAGCTTGATAACCGTGGGCAAGAAAAGCCCCCGACATCGCTTTCCCAACGATCAACCCGATGACTGGATGACCTGCTAAACGCGCTTTGGCATAAGCGCCTGCAGCACCAGCCAACGCTTGATGTATACCAAAAGCTTCTTCGCGTCGGCCATATGCCTGGCTTGGAACATCAATCACCGCGACGATGGCTCGTTTTTGATCTTTACCTTGATCTGCATCGACGACTTCGCTCACTAGCTGTGCCAACGTCCAGCCCTCTAACAAACCAACTTCACCGTTAGCCGCTCGCGGGTAATGATTCTTGGCATCTGGAACCACCGCGATAATACGTGCTGGTTGTCCATCAATATCACCATCAGCAGCTTTTACCGACGCACACTGTCCTTCGCGCTGCTTTGCATTCTGGGTCAATAAGGAAAACCAGTACTGACCACGGCTGGCTGTATTCGTGATTGAGGTGCTCATGCGCGATCCTCCTGTTTGCAATCTTTTGCGGAGAAATGACTGTGGGAAAAAAGTTCTGCGGCCAGTTCAGCCGTCGCCTGTTGACGGGTGTCGAACCCCATAAGAGTCTTCAGATAATCATTAAACTTATCAGAGCGATGCTGTACGGGAACGCCGCGTGCAATGCATTTTTTCATCGCCTGTTTGACCGCATTCAAACCGTCGGGAACTTCTTCATCGACAAAACCATTGCGATAGCGCACATCTCCGCCGGTCATGCTCCAAATGAATGGACGGTCGCGCGAGTCATACTCTTCTATACCCGCTTCCTGTTCGATGACCTGTGGGCCATTCAAACCCAGTCGCGCCTCACGTGTCACAATGAGATAGCTGCACAGCGCTGCAGCGATTGACATGCCGCCAAAGCATCCCACCGTCCCTGCAACGATGCCAATAACTGGGGTGTAGCGGCGTAGATCAACGATAGCAGCATGAATATCCGCAATCGCTGCCAAACCGAGGTTGGCCTCTTGCAAACGTACACCACCAGTTTCCAATAACAGCACCGCCTGTGTAGGAATACCGTTACGATTGTCTTCTGCAGCCAGTTCTAATGCAGCCGCCATCTTGGCACCCGAGACTTCTCCCATACTGCCGCCTTGGAAAGCCCCTTCTACTGCCGCTACAACCGCAGGTTTGCCATCAATCGTACCTTTAGCAACGACCATTCCGTCATCAGCCTGAGTCACGATCCCTTGTGGTTCTAACCAAGGCGAAGTGATGTGTTCAAATGGCCCTAATAACTCGCGGAAACTACCAGCATCCAACAAATTACGTGCACGTTCACGGGCACTGAGTTCAATAAAGCTGAGATCGTTACGCATGAGTTGCCTCCTCAAAGACTTGTTCGATACGTAAACGGGCTACGCCCGGTGTAGCGCCAAAATCATTAATCTCTAAACGCCCAACCGGCAGAGTGCGAAGACTAGCAAGGCGTTCGAAAAGGTGCTGCCAGCGTAAACGACTACCGTCTACCGAAGTTTTGATCACCACAGTCAACACCTCGGGGCTGTGCTTAGGTTCAAACAAGGCCTCCATATCGCCGGAACCGACGACGCCACTCAATGCCTTTCCCAGCAGCTTCTCAGTTGCCGGATAGCTCAGTTCAATTCGTTCCATAACGTCCTCTTTATTCGTTGTCTAACGACCGCACTTTCATCCACAGCACTAACGGGGGTAGACGCGATCTAAAAACAGTGCAGCAGCCAGTAAATCTGCGGCTCCACCGGGTGACACACGATCGGCCAACATACGAGTCTCAAGCATTGCCAGCGCCGCCCGCCCTTTGGGCATACGATATCCACCACGGGTAAGCACCTCAGCCGCGCCCTGCTGCATCGCCTTCAGCGAAGACAAACCGCCACGCGATAACACACAGGTATCACTCAACGAAGTCATAATGGCCATCAGTGCATCGATACGGGCTTCCTGCTCACTCGCACCTTGCTCTCTGCTTAGCCATAGCTGGGGAAGCGCCAACGTCATCACATGCGGAAACCCTAGCTGTGCTTCTTCGCGTGCCCCTGGAACCCGATAACGCTGGGTTGCACGAAGCCCTTTACTGAAAATTTTGGGACTGGCGTGGTCGGGCAGTTTGGCTATCTGCGCAGCCAGCGATACCGTAGCGTGCAGATCTCTCATCGCTCCCTGTATCGCTGCTGCGCTAACCAGCAGACCTAATGCCCAAATCGCCCCGCGGTGGGTGTTTACACCGTTTGTCGCCAGCATCATGCTACGTTCACCGTCCCGCCCTATCCTTCCAATCTCCTGACGCAAAGCGATATCTACCGGACGCTGCCAACTGGCGATAGCCAACTGCTGAAAGGTAGGCCTTAAGCTATGTGCAGAGCGTTCCATCAATTCCAGCGTGAGATCCTGATGCGCACCTGAACCACGGCTATCGACCAAACCCGGTTTGGGTGACAGGCGGGCCTCATCAATCAATGACTGCGTGGCGTGACCGGCGAGCGACATAGCCAGCTCGTCTGCATCGAAATGGAGTGAATAGGGTTGAATTTTCATTACCAGCTCCGGAATTTCGCTGGTGGGTTGTATAAACCACCAGACCACTCAACCAGATCGGATATGCTGCCTGCAGCCAGTAAAGAGCGCGTTGCATCGGTGCGGCGAATGCCCATATCTTCAGGGAAGACCACTTTGCCTTCACGGCGTAATTCCGCGACACGTTTAGCATCAACGCCTAAACCGATATCCGTGATACCCGCAACGGCTGCAACCATCGCGCGGCGCTCTTCTAATGAACGCGCACGATAAAGATAGGCAATCCCCTCCTCGGTCAAAACATGGGTCACGTCATCGCCATAAATCATCACTGGCGCCAGCGGCATACCGGACTCTTTCGCCACATCGACCGCATCAAGTTTCTCAACGAAGGTTGGTTTTGCTCCGGCTTGGAAGGTTTCGACCATTTGCACCACAAGCTTGCGACCACGAGCTAACGGATCGGGCTCTTCGATCATATCGAGCCAAGCAGGTGTGGCATGGCGGCGACCATGGGGATCGTGTCCCATGTTCGGTGCCCCGCCAAAGCCGGATAGGCGGCCACGAGTAACTGTAGACGAGTGCGCAATACCATCAATTTGTAGCGTCGAACCGATGAACATATCCACGGCATATTGACCCGCCATTTGGCAGAAGGCGCGGTTTGAACGCATTGAGCCATCATGGCCGGTAAAGAAGATATCTGGACGTTCAGCAATGTAATTCTCCATCCCCAACTCACCGCCAAAGCAATGCACGTTTTCTACCCAGCCGCTTTCAATAGCAGGGATCAGTGTCGGATGCGGGTTTAACGTCCAATGCTTACAGATCTTACCTTTCAAACCCAGTTGCTCACCGTAGGTGGGTAGCAACAGCTCAATTGCTGCAGTATTGAAACCGATACCGTGGTTGAGTGACTGAACCTGATGTTTGGCATAGATACCTTTGATCGCCATCATGCCCATCAAAACATGCACGGGTTTAATCAAGCGAGGATCTCGGGTGAACAGCGGTTCAATAAAGAATGGCCTGTCAGCAACCACCACAAAATCGATCCAAGAGCCCGGAATATCTACACGCGGCAGATCGGTTTCGTCATCCACCAATTCATTAACCTGCGCAATAACCAAACCATTTTTAAACGCAGCGGCTTCGACTAACGCAGGAGTATCTTCGGTGCTAGGACCGGTATAGAGATTGCCGTGACGGTCTGCTTTAAATCCGGCGACCAAGGCAACGTTCGGAACTAAATCGACATAAAGTCGGGAGTACAACTCGATATAAGTGTGAATTGCGCCTATCTCTAATTGACCATCTTCTAGCAACTGAGAAATACGCAAACTTTGGGTGCCGGAAAACGCGAAGTCCAGCTTACGAGCAATACCTTTTTCAAAAATATCGAGGTGTTCTGCACGACCAACGCTAGGCATGATCATGTGCAGATCGTGAACTTTGGCGGGATCAATCTCAGCCAGACTGCGCGACAAGAAATCAGCCTGTTTTTGGTTATTACCTTCCATCACCACGCGATCGCCAGAGACGATCAGTTTTTCAAGAACGGCTGTTAACTCGTCGGTCGGAATCACTTTTCCGTTTGTCAGCCCCTGCACGCTTTCAATACGACGCCGTTTTTCCTGACGGCGTGTATCCCAAACGCGAGTGGGTGTTTGATGAAGCGACATACCTAAACCTCCCCGGTTTAATTCATTAGCGCATCATGCGAGTAAGAATTTTGCAGTGAGGTCAGGATAAAAGTCCTAGAGTCGTCTATCAATTAACCAACTTACATAATCATTAGCCATAGAGTAATGATTACTGAAACTTATAAAACAACGACTTACTTTCCAAACTCGATTTAATAACGGCCATGATGAAAAATAATCAGCATACAAACGTTAATGAAAAAGAGATGCTAAATCTGGCGTCAAAAATACCTATCTGATGGCATCAATGCGCATTTAAACGGGCATTCGCAGAGGGATAAACAATGAATGGCGCTGCTACTTATCATATTGAAAAACATAAGGATGGTTCTCATGAAATCTGTGTTTAACGCAACCTTATTCGTTGCGCTATTTAGCACCGCTGCATTGCTCTCTGGCTGTGACCAAAAATCGGATCAAGCACATCATATAAAAGTCGGCGTGATTAACGGTGCCGAGCAAGATGTGGCTGAAGTAGCGCAGAAAGTGGCGAAAGAGAAATACGGATTAGACGTTGAGCTCGTGGGGTTCAGTGGTTCTCTGCTGCCTAACGATGCCACCGATAAAGGTGAGCTGGATGCTAACGTATTCCAACACCGACCTTATCTTGCTGAACAGAATAAGGCACATGGCTATAAATTAGTGGCCGTAGGCAATACCTTTGTTTTCCCAATGGCGGGTTACTCCGACAAAATCAAAAATGTTTCAGAGTTAAAAAAAGGCGACACTATTGCGATCCCAAATGACCCGACCAATTTAGGTCGCGCATTATTGTTATTGCAAAAAGAAAAGCTGATAACGGTTAATCAGGATAAAGGCTTACTGCCAACATCCATTGATATCACCGCTAACCCGTTAAACCTGAACATTATGGAGCTAGAAGGTGCACAGCTCCCGCACGTTTTAAAAGACCCGAAAGTTACCGTGGCTATTATCAGCACCACCTATCTGCAACAGACTGGATTATCACCGGTGAAAGACAGTGTATTTATTGAGGATAAGGAATCTCCTTATGTAAACATTATTGTCACTCGAGAAGATAATAAAGATGCCGCTAACGTACGTGATTTTGTTAAGTCTTATGAATCACCGGAAGTTGCTGCCGCGGCTGAGAAAATCTTTAACGGTGGCGCAGTTCAAGGCTGGTAATAACCGATAACCCGCACATTTGCTTATCTTTATCTATACTCATATGACTAGCGCCCATTACGGGCGTTTTTTATCAGCAAATAAGGAGCAGCAAATGAAAATATTATTATGGGTTATTGCGATTATATTTATTGTGGGGCTGCTGACGATTACTGGGGTGTTTAAGTTAATATTCTGAGGGGTTTTAATTTCGGCGGCTTATATGCCGCCTAGATCTTTTTGTGCTTGAACGGTTAAAGGTTTTGTATGCATGAGTTTGTGGAGTAGGTTTCGTACGCCTAATGCACCGAAACCGACATGAACTCCGTGCAGGCGTCCGAGTCGGGGGGCCAATC
>NZ_KV824232.1:192879-210912 GCF_001816025.1 Hafnia sp. HMSC23F03 | reverse complement strand
CTCGGACGCCTGCACGGAGTGCATGTATAATTCGGTGCACTAGGCGTACGAAATTCACGCTGAACTCACATATCAGACGACCGGAACATTACACATAAGCCACAGCGATTACACACTAATATCCACCCCCCCAACTCTCACCGATTTCGACGCAACGGTAGTTGCTATCACCGCGTTATCGTGGTTCTCGGATAAGCTGAATACACCTGATGTCGCTTGACGATCGGCTGAGTTTTGCTGCGAGCCGTTCCACTGCGGCTGAGCGTCACTGCCTACGCTGCTTTGTCCAAGCTGAATTCCGCTATCGGCTAGCGCGGGGCGGAGTTGAGGTAATGCGGCTTCAAGTGCAGCGCGTACCTGACTATGACCAGAAGCCATATGTAACTGTGCTTGGTTATCATCAATTCGTAGGCTGATTTGCAGTGTACCGAGATCTTGTGGATGTAACCGCAGCTCGGCGCTATGTTGGCCGTTTCGGTTAAACATCATAATTTGTTGCCCCAGCGCTTGCTGCCATTCGCTGCTGCCAAGTTGCGCGTTTAATACCGGTGTAGGCAGCGGTGTGGTGGGTGTCGCCATCGTATTGGTTATTACCGGGCTGCTGGCGGTGATATTGGTTAGCGCATGAGGCTGAGCGTGTGCTGGCTGCAAAGCGCTAGTCTCACTGTGCTGCGGCAGCGCATTTTCTGGCTGGGCGGCAAGCTTCAGCGGAATATCCGTTGCATTTGTCGGTACTGCTTTGGCTTCAGCGGTAGACTTTAGCGCTGAAGGATCGACTTTTTTGCTTGATGCGGCGGTGATAGGCAACGAAAGTTGTTGCTCGTCTAGCTCTGCATCTGGCTTGTCTGTTTTCAGCAGTAAGTGAAGATCTTGGCTAGCATCCTTTTTATTATCACTGGAAAGCAGGGCTAGAGCTGGTTCTGACGTATCCGCTGCTGCGGTATCGGCTGAGGCCTTGGGCAACGAATTTGGCAGCATGGCAAGCAGTGCGCTGATAGCCGCCTGTCCGGCTTGCTCGGTCTCTTTATCTGTCTTTTTGCTCGTGAGCGATTCGGTTAGCGCTTGCACGCTGCCATCGAGTGGCTCTTTACCTTTGTCGTTCAGCGAAACATTAAGCGATGCCAACAGTTTTTGTTGCTGTTGGGGATCTAACTGAGCCAACTGACTCAATAGTTGCTGCGCGTCTTTGCCTTCTTCTGGCGGTGTCTTTGCCTGCTGCAGCGTTTTGGCCAGTGCGGCTTGCAGGGTTTTGAGATCGGTTTTTGCGGCTAACGCAGATCCCGTCTGCTTCAATGTATCCTGCGGCGTTTGGTGTCCTTTAGTTAACGTATTTGCCTGTGACAAAACGTCGGAAAACGGTGCCGCGCTTTCTGATTGGGCGTTCGCTCCAGTGCTATGCGGGGTAGTCGCAGTATGATTTGCAGCCGTAACAGCGAGCAATCGGGACGTCATGATTTTTCTCTCCTCATGGCGGCACGCTGGGCGTACTCATCCATCCGTTTTTGATCTTGTTTATTGAGCTGCATTTTTAGCTGCTGCTCCTGACGTTCATGCAACGTACAAAATGCATTGAGACGCTGTTGTTTTTCCTGCCAGCAGCGGGTCGCTGTGGCTAGCCGAACATTGCATTGATTAAGCTGAACTCGGTGCTGATCAATCGCTTGATCCAAGGTGCGAATGAACTGCTGGTAGTTTTGCCAACGGGAAGCATCCATTCCGCCGCTCATTCCCTGATTCAGTTTCTGGCGATATTCATCTTGATAATTCAGTAACATACTGAGTTGTTGCTCTGCATGCAGGTATGCTTGACGCGACTTTCCCAATGCGGTTGTCGCATCATCAACATCTTGCTGTGCAAGGTCACGTAGTGTGCTCATAGGTGAAGACATAATTACCTCCTATCTCAAGTGCGTCAGCGCCAAACTCAGCGAGCGCGCAGAGACTCCTATTTATCCCCCGTCATACTTGAAGCGGTATGCGAGGCGGCCGTATTTGTTCACTCTCGTAACAGCGTTATTGATGCTGCTTGGGCGCATAAACAGCCCTCTTCGTACAACGCCCCCGTTATTGGGTCATAGTCCTATGCAGGGAACAACGCCTGTAGGCTTGAGCAGGCATCGGTGTAGCCGCTACGCTCGAAAATCCCCTGTTGCAAAAACGCTTCCAAATGGGGATATAGCGTAATGGCCTGATCCAGCATAGGATCGGAGCCTTTAGCGTAAGCACCGACGCTGATGAGATCGCGGTTACGCTGATAGCTAGAAAGTAGCTGTTTAAACCGTCGAACTCGTGCGTAGTGATCGTCGCTAATCAGCGATGTCATGGCGCGACTGATTGAGGCTTCAATATCGATAGCCGGGTAGTGACCTGCTTCGGCCAAGCGGCGAGACAACACGATGTGCCCATCGAGAATCGCACGTGCCGAGTCAGCGATAGGATCTTGCTGATCGTCGCCCTCAGTCAGCACGGTATAAAATGCGGTGATCGAACCGCCACCGTGGGTGCCGTTGCCAGCACGTTCAACCAGCGCCGGAAGTTTGGCGAACACCGACGGTGGATAGCCTTTGGTTGCGGGCGGCTCGCCGATAGCCAAGGCAATTTCACGTTGCGCCATCGCATAGCGGGTGAGGGAATCCATAATCAGCAATACGTGCTGCCCACGATCGCGAAAATCTTCAGCAATGCGAGTGGCATAGGATGCCCCCTGCATACGGAGCAGCGGGGAAACATCGGCGGGCGCGGCGATAACCACTGAACGTTTGCGACCTTCATCGCCGAGAATATTTTCGATGAAGTCTTTGACTTCGCGGCCGCGTTCACCGATCAGCCCAACGACGATCACGTCGGCTTGGGTATAGCGCGCCATCATGCCGAGCAGCACACTTTTCCCCACGCCAGAACCCGCGAATAACCCCATGCGCTGCCCGCGTCCAACGGTGAGCAGAGCATTAATCGCACGTACGCCAACGTCGAGCACATCAACAATCGGCGTACGCTGTAATGGGTTGAACGGCATAGTGGTTAAACTGCCGACATCGGCTTCTTCCGGCGGGGGCAATCCGTCGAGCGGCTTGGCTCCGCCGTCTAAAACTCGGCCTAATAGCATTGGTCCCAGCGGCAGTTGTTTGCCGCCGGACTGTAACCCGCCGCCTTGAGAACATACACGTGCACCGGGAACAATGCCGTCGACTTCTTCAAGCGGCATTAAAAACAGTTGCTGACCGTTAAAACCGACCACCTCAGCTTCGACCTGCTGGATTTTTACTCCATCATTACGCTCGATTAGACAGGTGGCGCCAATAGGGAGCTGAAGCCCGCTGGCCTCGAGTACCAATCCCGTCGCACGGGTCAGCCGCCCGTAGCGTCGTGCAGGTGGGATTTGCGGAATCCGCTTTTCAAAGGCATCTAAGGTGCTAAGCCAAGTATTGAGGCGTTGGGTCATAACGGCAGCTCCGGTGCGGCCAGTTTGCACAGTTCTTGCCAGCGAGTGGCGATGCTGGCATCGAGTTCACCGCCTTCGGCGCTGATTTTGCAGCCGCCGCGGTGTAGCTGGGTATCGGCGAGTAAACGCCATCCCTGTTGCTCTAACTGTACGCCGAGCTGTTGTTGAATAATCGGCAAATCTTGCGGATTCACTCGCAGTTGCAGATTGCCGTTAAACAGCGGTTCCTGATTAATGAGGTGCTGGATTTGCTGTAACACCGCGCTGGCATCGCAGACCGGAGACTGGCCGATAATCTGCTTTGCGGCGGTGAGCGCCATTTGCATCAGCCGCGCGGCAATCACGTTGTCCATCGCCTGTAGAGAACTTTGAAATTCTTGGGCGAGCTGACGCCAGTGGTCTAGCAGCGGTTGTTGCTCGGCTTGCGCCTGCTGCAATCCCTGAGAACGGCCTTCATTAAGCCCCTGCTGGAAACCGGTATCGTACCCTTGTTTTTCGCCTTGTTGCAGGCCGTGCTGATAGCCTTGCATTTGGGCGTCCTCACGCAGTTGCTCAAGCTCGGCCTGAGCAATAACGGCAGGCGTTGATTCGGCCGCAGGCGGCAGCGGTTCCATCTTAAACGCGGGAGTTTTGGGTTTGCGGGGCGCAGAAAAATCGCGCATTTCCCAGCGTTGCCACTGCTGATTGGTTTCCTCAATGGTGGCTTTAGGGAAAACCGCTTTGCGGAATCCCTCTTTATTATTTGGAGGATTAGACATATGCGTCCTCGCCGCCGCCGATCATCACTTCGCCACTTTCGGCTAAACGACGTACGATCAGCAGAATCGCTTTTTGCTCGCTTTCAACCAGTGATAGACGAATAGGTCCACGGGTCGAGAGATCGTCGCGTAGAATATCTGCCGCACGCTGAGACATATTGCGCATAAACTTCTCGCGCAGCGCTTCGTTGGCTCCCTTGAGAGCGATGAGCAGAGATTCGGACTCCACTTCCTGCAAAATGCGCTGGATGCTGCGATCGTCGACATCGACCAGATTTTCGAACAGGAACATCTCATCAATGATTTTTTGTGCCAGCTCACCGTCGTAGGTGCGCATGGCTTCAATGACAGACTCTTCTTGCTGGGTTTTCATCAGGTTGATAATTTCAGCCGCGGTGCGAATCCCTCCCATTTTACTGCGTTTGAGATTTTGTCCGTCGAGCAAACCGTTAAGGACTTCAGTCAGCTCTTGCAGGGCAGTAGGTTGGACGCCGCCAAAGGTGGCAATGCGCAGCACCACGTCGTTACGCTGGCGTTCGTCAAACTGCGCCAAAATATCGGCCGCCTGCGCACGTTTTAAGTGCACCAGAATAGTGGCGATAATCTGCGGATGTTCGTCGCGGATAATATCGGCGGCGGCCTGTGGCTCCATAAAGTTAAGCGTTTCAATACCGCTGGCGGTTTCACGAGACTCAAGAATATCTTCCAGCAGGCTGGAAGCGCGCTCTTCGCCTAGTGCTTTGACCAGCACCGAACGTAGGTAGTCGCTGGCGTTAACGCTGAGCGCTTCATACTGCTCGGCCTCGTCTTGGAACTCATTGAGCACTTCGCCCAGTTGCTGATGAGAAACCTGACTCATGGTGGCCATGGTGGTGCTGAGGTGCTGCACTTCGCGAGTGGAGAGGTGTTTGAACACCTCTGCCGCACGGTCTTCACCGATAGTCATCAACAAAATTGCACTTTTTTCAGTCGCGGTCATGGTCATTGTTCGTTACTCATCCATTGGCGAATTACCAGAGCGACCACTCGAGGGTCTTGCTCAGCCATATCACGTACGCGCTGTGCCTGCTGTTCAGCCGTGGCGCGTTGTTGCGATTTACGACGATTCTGTATCTCTTCATTACTTGGTTTCGCAGGCTGTACCGGCGTGGTCACGATTGGCGTTGGTTCAACGCGGCGAGCAGGCTGCGCGTTCGCCAGCTGCTTGTTCAGCAGCGGCTTAACCAGTTTGCGCCACAGGATGAAGGCCACAATCAGTACCAGCAGATAACGACCAAGAGTCATCAGCAGATCAAAGAAGCTGGATTGCTGCCAGAATGGCACATCACCACTTTCTTCTGCGCTGGTGGTGAATGGCGTATTCACCACATTGAGCGTATCGCCTCGGGTCGCAGAGAAGCCCATGGCCTCGCGCACCAATGCGGTTACTTGTTCCAGTTGTTGCGGCGTTAATGGAATGCTTTTCCCGCTGGCGTTGGTGGCGTAATTAACAACCACGGCAACCGACAGGCGATCGACGCTCCCCGCTTTTTGCTGGGTGTGACGAATCGTGCGGTCAACTTCATAGTTGATGGTTTCATCGCGGCGAGCGTTCGATGCAGAGCTGCTGCGGCGGCCATTGGTATCAATGGTAGACGCCGGTCGCTGTGCATTGGCTGTATTGGCGTTGGCGCCACCGGCCTGTGGTGGATTAGTGATGTTACCCGTCGCCGGTGGGGCAGGTTGATTGGTTAATGCCCCAGGGACACCACCGGATAACTGTCCGCCGGACTGCGAGCTGTCGCTGAGTTGCTGACTACGTACCGCGGCTTGATTAGGCGCCTGGTTTGGCTTGTATTCTTCGTCGGTCTGTTCACGTACGGCATTATCTATCTGTGCGGTGACCTGCGCGTGCACGTTACCATTGCCAACCATGGGCTGAAGAATGGCTTCAATACGGCGCTGAATACGGCTTTCAACTTCGTTGGCGTATTTAAGCTGGGTCGCGTTTAAGTCGCGTCCGGTGCCATCGGACTGGGTCAGCAGGTGTCCACCTTGGTCGACGACGGTGACGTTTCCAGCGGGAAGCCCCGCGACGCTGCTAGAAACCATATACACGATGGCGTTAATTTGTCCTTCATCTAGCGCACGCCCCGGTTGTAGATTTAAGGTCACGGAGGCGGAAGGCTGTTTTTGCTCGCGCACAAACAGAGAAGGCTTAGGTAAGGCTAAATGTACGCGTGCAGTTTGCACTGGACCGAGTGTTTCAATGGTTCGAGAGAGCTCGCCTTCCAGCGCGCGTTGGTAGTTGATTTGTTCGCTGAATTGGCTGATACCAAACTTTTCTTGATCTAACAGCTCAAAACCTACCGCGCCACCTTTCGGTAAACCTTGCTGCGCCAAGCGCAAGCGGGTTTCATGCACCTTATCAGCAGGAATTAACAGTGCAGTGCCGTTATCCGCAAAGCGATAGGGGATGTTCATCTGGGTGAGTTGGGTGACGATAGCGCCACCGTCGCGATCGCTGATATTGCTATACAGCACGCGATAGTCTGGTGATTTTGCCCACAGAGCGAGCACGGCGACAACCGCGATAGCGATCGCTCCAGCGATGAGCAATGGAATTTTGGGGTTAGCACGTAGACGATTCACTAGGGTAGCGAAACCGCCATCTCCGCTTTTTGCTGTGGTGCCCGCGGTACCGTTGGCTGAAGCGTTCATGTGCTTACCTTGTCTTTCAGTTGAGCCGGGAAATAACCCCGGAATAAATTAATGTCTTGCAAAACGGACTCCCTGACGCGCTATCAGCGAAATGTATTCAATCAGAGCCTTTTCTTGGAAGGTCTGCGGCTTACAAAAGTAGGCAGGGTATTATTCTGCGGGGAGGGGAAATTTGATGGGAGAATAAGGCCCTATTTTTGCGTCTATTTAGCGGCTTTACTCTTTGACCTCTATGGTAGGGTGATGCGCTATGGGTAAAAGTGATTAATCAAGAGGGTATCGGCAGTGGCGATAGTCGGAATTGAAGGCGTACTTCAGCAGTTACAGGCAACCGCAGTTTCAGCGGCCAACCGTAGTCAAAATAGCGAAGCCCCACAGGGCGCATTTGCTGCGGAACTCAAAGCGGCGGTTAACCGTATCAGCGAAACGCAAAACAACGCTCGAGTTCAGGCGCAGAATTTTGAGATGGGTGTTCCGGGCGTAGCGTTAAACGACGTGATGGTCGATTTGCAAAAATCCGGCATTTCCCTGCAGATGGGGATTCAGGTACGTAACCGTCTGGTTGCCGCCTATCAAGATATTATGAATATGCAGGTTTAGCGTGGTAATGCTATTGTTTTATAAAGAGTTTATCTATTGCTAACTTTGCTATGGGGCATGGGTGGAGCAAAGTCAGATAATGTCTGGTTCAGCATGGTTACTTGTTCGCTATTTGTTTCCTCCATCCAAGCTCCATAAACTTGATAAACCAGTTGTGCATTCATGATTTCTCTGGATAACCGGTGCGGCGCCAGAAAACAATCGCATAGTGGGCAAGTTCGTCTCATTGACGGCTATCCCCACCTAACTGGCTGGAAGGTCGGTATCAATTACACAATCCGCTTGGCTTTTTTCGTGGTCCGCATGCCGAGAAATCCAGAAGCACATATCCTTTGGATTTCATACAGCCTTCTACTTTTTTAGTTCTGGTATCGTGCTGCTCCATCGTCTCGCCAGCCTGCAGGCTGTTACGTCGGAACTTTTCATCCCATGAATTTAGCGAAAATTTCTTGTTAACTCCGCACTCGTATAGATCATCCCTGCGTTTCTGAACATCGGTGTGACCCATAGCTTGTGGCTTCTGGAACGTCTGAACATATGGGAAGTAATCGTAATTACTTGAATCCAGATCTGCTACCACGCATCCGGTTAACCCAATACAACAGATCAGACTGAGATTTCTTATCCCGTGCATCTTTTTAATCTCTTTAGAGTTAAGTATTAAACCTTTCCGTGGCACGGCTTTCCCGAGTATCCCTATTTATAGCACACAGCACCAGCCCTGCGGGGAGGTGAGAGACAATGCGAATATTCGGCGTTGTGACGTATATCGTCAATGATATGTCGATAGACGAGTTTGATGATAACTCGCGTATTTAGCTAATGGAGCATATATAGGACAAAAAATTACCGCAAAACACCTTAGAGCATAGTCATGCTTTTCGGTACTTTTCGGTAATGCAGTGCTAAAACTCAAATATCATGTACATAACGACAATGCTGAATGCCCATACACTATATTATGAATATGCAGTTTTAGCGGAAATAGCACCAATATAATACCTTTGTAATACCGATCGTTTTCAACGATCAATCTCGATTTATTGATCTATACAATCAATTTTAACCACACTCTTCATGCTGTTACCTTCTTCATTATTTATAAAAGGGATGCAGCGTGAGATTTTCTAACGGGGTGAAAATCCTTTGTTCCGCTTTGGGATTGGGTGTGGTGGTATGTCTTTTTATGCTGAACTGGGTGATAAGCGGTGGTACTGGGCAGCATCAGTTGGCGGTGTTTCAGCCTGATAAAAAGATGTTCACGTGCGAGGGCGATGGCCGTTTGGCCGATAAAGATACGTTGCCACTCATGCTCGCCGCCTCCCAGATTGGCTTGTGCGTGAGTCAGATAAATCACGAACTTTGGGTTGTTCGAGAGATGACAATACAGAAAAAGTAAAGCGACCTTACCCCCAGTAGCACTAAATTCAATTGTTAAGAAATCAACATATTGTATCTCTGATTTGATGATAAAATTCTTACCTAGCAAGGTGTTATGTATATCAGTAAGTTATCAATCAGATTAAAGGTATAGGGATTATATGAAGGCCAGCTATATTAGCTATTACGATGGACTGGATGAAAAGGGCAAAGTTGTTTTTCAGGGAAATGGTTCACACATTGTGAATTCTGAAACAGAAGAACCATCGCCACATGAAATGCTTGCCGCAATTAATCAATACCTGATTAAATCGGCTAAAGCACATAACCCAGCGATAGCACGTATTGTCATTAAAGGTTTGTTCAAACTGTAATCGACAAGCGTTATCGAGAGAATTTAAAGGCCACGCAAGTGGTCTTTTTTATGGGCATGACCCTGTATTCGTATTAATCCGGTTTATGGGAAAAAGAGTTATGAGTATCATAAGAACAAATAACTAGAGAGGTTCTTATGAAAAAATACTATCTATTGTCGGTTTTACCTGCGGCCTTATTGGTGGGGTGTGTCAGCGCACCAAAAGGTTTTGTCAGACTTGACGATCATGCCGCCGATCAGGCCGTAATCTATCGCTACGATCCTGAGAAAGTGGATAAAGCGGCAATGGATGCCGATGCATTGAGCTATTGCAAAGAGAATGGCTTTGACCAAGCAACACAGATCCCGCCGCTGGCCAGCAGTATCCCAACCCTAAAACGCATGGCCTACACTTGTTCGTATGCAGTAAAAAAATAGCTCGTCTTTAGTGTGAGTTTGGATGATTGCGTATTCAGCTAAATCGCTGTATAGTTGTTTATATAGCGATGGCAAATCGTTCAGATTGCTCAATACCCATTGCTAATTGCTTCAAAACGTTTGTTTTCAAATTTCTAGTATGGTTTCCCGTGCCTTTGGGTACGGGATTTTTTTGCCTGAAAGATATCGACTTGCCGCTAATCTGCATAAAAAAAGCCAGCGGCATGTAGCAGCTGGCTAGCGGAATACGTACTTAAATTCGGACGCTTATTTCACGCCAAGTTCTTTCACGTCAAACTATTTAACGTCAAACATGGTGGCGTCGGTGGCCATATTGTCGATAACGGCTTTTAAATCATCTACGGTTAGCAGCTGATTCGAGTTGGAGAGCTGTTTGCCTGAACCTTTACGAACCACTTTTAACACCGGTTTGTTGGTTTGGGAGTCGATAAGCTCACCTTCGAAGAACAGGTTAGTGTCCATGGTACGGTGACCCGTTGCGGCTTGTGTACCCGCAACCACCATAGCAATCGGGATCACTTCGTAGAACTGTAACCCTTCTTTACTAGTATCAACCGCCGTTATGGCTCCGCGGAAAATCAGCGTTTTCGGCCCAGGCTGCGTCACCAGAGTGGAGCGTTGCGCTGCGGCAGCTTCCAGCTTGGTATTTGTGTAGTTAAGCACACCTTCTAAGACGTTTTTACCGACCTGAGTTGTTGGCTTAGGTTCTGGATAGTAAGTGACAGGGTTATAGATCAGTTTATCGTAGTGACTGCTTTTGAAACTTGGATCAACCCAACGCAAAACCGGTAAACCAGACGCTGATTTGGTTTCTGTTAGGTTAGAGTAGTCTTTTAAAAAACCAGAATATTGCTCAGGAGTTGCTGTTTTTGTTGCACAACCGGTCAGAGCCAGCGCGCCGATCAACAGCGCAGTTTTGAGAGTACGAAGCGTAGCCATAGTTCCTTTTCCAAATAAGAGAGGCGCAAGCTAAGATATAGCAGAATCCTATTGGTTTACCTATAAAATCATTAGCATTGTGGTACTAATTTAACTATTTTTAATCAATGAATAATTTTTCGTGATGCGATTAATGTTTTTATTGATTTTTTTTATAAAAAACGGATGAAAAAGTCTGAACGCTGAGAGGATAATCCCTTGTAATAAATAGGAGTAATTACCTATATTGGACGTTTAGACCGTCTATAATATTTATTTTTATGCTGGGAATACTTGATGAAACTACACATGCTGTTACTCGTAGGGTTAGGAGGATTGGTTATGGCAGGCTGTCATTCTGGACACAAGGAGTCAGCGACTCCTTCAGACACGCAAACGGTGCCGGTAGAGAAGACGATCGGCATGGCCAATCCAGCATCTGTCTATTGCTTAAAATTGGGGGGTAAAGAAATCAATATCACAACAGAACTCGGTGTGCACACCGATTGCTTGCTGCCTAGTGGTGAGAGAATAGACGAATGGACACTATACCGACGTGACCATTCCTAATTAATTCACATGGAATATCGTTGGTGTTAGAAAAGTAATATATCAGTTCATATTGAACACATTATTACTGAAAAAATTATTATTAATTATGATAGCCATAGGGACATGGCAGGGCCAATCTTAAAAATACCTATAATTTAAAAGTGTTATTATTGAATTAAATTTCTAATAAAATAGAGATTGGGATTATGTATTAAACTGGTGTTGTTTAAATATAAAGAATTAAAGTAAATCGTTGGGATAACCTTCATTATCAGAAAACTGTCCATAAGTGTGAGTCACTGCCTGCTGGCGTGAGGTTTTGCCGATGATTTGGCTCAGCTCATCCATTCTGGCTTGTAGCAGGCGTTTAATTTCAGCTTCGTTATCCAGAATTTTAGCCAACACTCTGCGCAGCTCGGTCTGCATCACTGAATCAACCTCGGAAATAGGCATCAGCTCAGTGGTTTTTGCCACTGCTTGGAGATACTCCATCTCCAATTTTACCAGCGAGTCCCATTCAGAGCGCTTAGCGAGATCGAGCATACTTTCGCTGATGGAAAGGATGTTCCGGTACGCATGTGACAAAGGCTGTATTCCGTACATTATAAGTGGTCCTGCTGATTAAGTTGAGATTGTGGGCCGATCTGACGCCACGCATCGGCAATATTGTCTAACAGGTCCGTGACATGCTGGATTGTAGCTTCATCATTATGAAGATTAGCATGTAATAGCCGTTTCACCATATAGTCATACAGCGCGGCTAAATTTTCTGCAAGCTCTCCGCCTTTTTCCAGATTGAGACCCGCTTTTAACCCATTATCAATAATATTGATGGCTTTGGTGATTGACTGACCCTTGAGCTGGGTTTGCCCCGCCTGCATATGCAGGCGGGCACGGATTAGGGCGCTATGCGCCCCGTCAAATAACATGACAATAAGCTGGTGTGGGCTGGCGCTCATCACGCCGCTTTCTAATCCCACATCAGCGTAGGCCTGTGAGCCCGTCGCTTTATACATGATGCTTGTTACCTATCTTATGAGTTCATGGCGGTGAATTGTTGTGTGAGGTACGAGCTGGTACTGTTGAGCTTGGACATCATGGTATCCAGCTGTACAAACTGCGCTTTATAGCGGTCGATAGTTTCTTGAATACTGTCGCTTACGCTATCGATGCGTACACTCAGACGATCTAGGTTGGTATTGATACTTTTGGTTGTTGATTCGATCACGCCGCCGGCCTTGATATAACTTTGAATTTCATTGTGAATATTGGTTGCCATACCGCTATCCGTCCCGTTGCCAACAAAGAAGTTAGCCACTTGGTCTGGATGGTCAGTGAAAGCTTTGGTGAGTTTGTCGCTGTCTACGGTCAATTTGCCGGTTTTACCGTCGGTGGTGATCCCCAAATTGCCTAGACCTTTCAGTTCAGGGTTATCCTGAGCCGAGCTTAAGGCGCCTTTAATTGCAGCCTGAACACCGCGCAGGGTGTTATCGCCTAACAAAGCACCGTTGGTTTTTGACTGTGCCTCACCGGTTTTTACTGGGGTGTATTTAGTTAGAGATGTAAAGGTATCAAGTAGGGAGTTATAGCTATCTACCCAGCTTTTTATCTTATCCATCGCACCGGAGTTGTCCGCGCTTAGAATCAGGTTCTGCGGCTCGCCGTCTTTAGTTTTGGCTTTTAACTCAATGGTGGTGCCCTGTGGCGCATCGGTAATGGTATTGCTGCTGCGCACAATTTCTGTGCCATTCATGGTGATAATGGCGTCTTTAGCTTCTACCGTTTGTTTCATGGCCGTTGGTGAAGTCGATGGCGCGCTTGGGTCATAGTTCAGGTATTCACCCAATTGGTCATCACCGTTCACTTTAACCGTCATTTGGTTAGCGGAACCGGTTGAGGAAGACGTTAATGCTAACTGGTAGCTGCTATCACCTACGCGCACGATACTGGCGGTAACGCCTGCTTTTGCGCCATTAATTGCATCGCGCATTTCTAGGAGCGAGGTCTGATCATCACTCAAAGGAATTTGAGTTGTTTTAGGGGGCGTCCCCTGTGTCAGGGTAATAGAACGGCCGCTCGCTCCTGATGTACCTAGCTGTGCAGACTGATCGGTAATGACTTTTTGCGTGGTTAAACTTTGTGCCTGAGCCAGCTGTTTGACTTCAACGCTGTAGTTTCCTGCTACCGCTTTAGGATTTGTGGTAACAGTAAAAGCATCATGCGTTGATGCTTTGGTGGTATTAAAGAAGTCAGCTTTTGCCAGATCTTTACTCAGGTTATCAAACTTCTCCAACGAGCTTTTCAGCGTGCCGTAGGCGGTCAACTGTGCCTTGTAGCTGGTTTGCTGAGTGGTATAAGGCGTTAAACGCTGTTGTTCCGCCGTAGATAATTTATCAAGTAAGCCATTTAAGTCGAGACCAGAGCCGATCCCTAAAGATGAAATAGATGCCATCGGTATTTTCCTTTTTAATAATTTACTGCGCTTTACGCGTTATCGGCTCGGTAGGAAAAAAGTTTACGAAATAAATGTAAAAAGTGATGGGACGATAGAAGACGAAAAGAGGGCCTTATTTAGGCGATTGTCTGTGCGGAGAATTTTCAGGAAAAATAATTAAAAAATTTCCTAAAGGTTAATTGGGGAGCGCCGATACCTGTGTGGACGGTGGCTGACGCCGTAGGGCAATCAGGCCCGACCCATTAACTAGATGCGTATATCGCAGCTGATTCGAAAGGAAAGCTCACTATGGCACAAGTAATTAATACCAACAGCCTGTCTTTGATGGCGCAGAACAACCTGAACAAATCTCAGTCTTCACTGGGTACCGCTATTGAGCGTCTGTCTTCTGGTCTGCGTATCAACAGCGCGAAAGACGATGCTGCGGGTCAGGCGATTTCTAACCGCTTTACAGCGAACATCAAAGGCCTGACTCAGGCTTCTCGTAACGCCAACGACGGTATCTCTCTGGCGCAGACCACCGAAGGTGCTCTGAACGAAGTGAACGACAACCTGCAAAACATTCGTCGCTTGACCGTACAGTCACAGAACGGTTCTAACTCTGATAGCGACCTGAAATCCATTCAGGACGAAATCACTCAGCGTCTGTCTGAAATCGACCGTATTTCTCAGCAGACTGACTTCAACGGCGTGAAAGTGCTGAGTGGCGACCAGAAGCTGACTATTCAGGTTGGCGCAAACGACAACGAAACTATCCAAATCGATCTGAAAGATATTAACTCCAAAACGTTAGGTCTGGATCAGTTTAGCGTAGCAAGCAGCGTTGACGTTGGTGGAGTAACTAAAGCAGCAACAACCAGCATTGATAAGATGGGTGCGCCAACAATTGGTGTCGACGGCAATACTGGTACGAAGAAAACTTCTATGG
The DNA here is from genome assembly GCF_001816025.1 of Hafnia sp. HMSC23F03. Taxonomy (NCBI): domain Bacteria; kingdom Pseudomonadati; phylum Pseudomonadota; class Gammaproteobacteria; order Enterobacterales; family Hafniaceae; genus Hafnia; species Hafnia sp. HMSC23F03. Next base: position 196,365 of record NZ_KV824232.1, on the reverse strand, counting down.
ACGGTAAAGTCTATAGCGATGGCACCGATTCTTATATCCAGTCAGGTGCGTCTGAATGGGTTAAAGGTACTGTAGATGGTACTGGTAAATTCAACTTTGACTCAAGCACTGCAGGTAACGTTGTTACTACAGCGCCAACTGGTTTAACTGAAACCACCTCTGTGAAAGTCGGTACCACCACCGTTACTGGTCTTGCTGCGGGCGACACACTGCACGCATATACCGATGCTAAAGGTAAAACTGGCTATGTGATTATGGGCAAAGACGCTGATGGTAAGGATACTTATTCTAAAGCAACTTTAGCTGATGATGGTAAAGTCACCAAAGGTGCTCAGCTATCTACTACTCCAACCACAGCCGATCCTCTGGCAGTCCTAGACAAAGCGTTATCTCAGGTCGACGGCCTGCGTTCATCTCTGGGTGCGGTACAGAACCGTTTCGATTCTGTTATCAACAACCTGAACAGCACCGTAAACAACCTGACTGCTTCCCAGTCTCGTATTCAGGATGCTGACTACGCGACCGAAGTGTCTAACATGAGCCGTGCAAACATTCTGCAACAGGCGGGTACTTCTGTGTTGGCTCAGGCTAACCAGTCTACTCAGAACGTACTGACTCTGCTGCGTTAATACTTTGCCAGCATTTCAGCTAACCCCGCTGCGGCGGGGTTTTTTACATAAACCACCTGATGAATAACTGAGCAAACGCCTCTTGCGGAAAAAGCAACGTGAGAAAAGGGGGCATTTTTGCTGACTAATCGCGCCATTGGCTTTGGCGTGAGAGTTAGATAATAGCCGGGCATCCATCAACCCGGGTTCTGTCAACGTGAGTGAATTGTATACCGCCGACGGCGTGATCGACAAAAATTCCCTGTGGCAGCGCTACGCTCCGCTAGTGCGCCATGAAGCGCTGCGTTTGCAGGTTCGCCTGCCCGCGAGCGTTGAATTGGACGACCTGCTTCAGGCTGGAGGTATCGGGCTGTTACACGCGGTCGAACGCTACGATGCCATGCAGGGGACGGCTTTTACCACCTATGCGGTTCAGCGCATTCGCGGCGCGATGCTCGATGAGCTACGCAGCCGAGATTGGGTTCCGCGCAGCGTGCGTCGAAATGCCCGTGAAGTTTCAGCGGCTATGCAGCGAGCAGAACAGCGCCTGCATCGCGCACCGACAGAAACCGAAATTGCCCAAGAACTAGATATGCCACTGGTGGAGTATCAGCAGATTTTGCTGGATACCAATACCAGCCATCTTTTTTCTTACGACGAATGGCGAGAAGAACATGGCGATAGCGCCGAGCCGGTATTTCAGCAGCATGAGGATGCCAATCCTCTCAAACAGCTGCTGGAAGGGGATCTGCGCCAGCGTGTGATAACGGCCATTGAAGCTTTGCCGGAACGTGAAAAATTGGTTCTGACCCTCTATTACCAAGAGGAGCTAAACCTGAAGGAAATCGGCGCCGTGCTTGAGGTCGGAGAATCTCGGGTCAGCCAGCTGCATAGTCAGGCGATAAAACGTCTACGTACCAAGCTGGCCAGCCAAAGCTAATGCGTCACCAGTTATTCGATAAAATGGAGCATGTTGCCATGACAGCATCCCAACAGAAAAGACGGCCTTTGAGTCGCTATTTGAAAGATTTTAAACACAGCCAGTGTGATTGCTCTCATTGTGGTAAATCGCTTGATCGCATGTCTCTGGTGTTTCGTGGGAAAATTCTCGATCGCGAAACGCTTGCTGGGATGGATCAACTGATTGACGACAGAGTTTGGCAAGAACTGGAAAAAGAACTGACGGCATTGTGTCGCTTTTGTAGCGACGTGTACTGCCATTGCAAAGCGGATTACTTCGATATTCTTGAGTTTAAACAATATCTGTTTGAACAGACGGAAATGAGCCATAGCTCCATCCGTGAATATATTGTCCGCCTGCGCCGCTTAGACGATATGTTAAGAGCGAGCGATTTCCCCGACGAAAAGTTTTGCGGCAGTGAGCAACAGTGGGATCTGATCGAGAATATGACCGACGCGAATCAAAATAACTATCGCATCGCGCTACGGAAATACGATCAGTATCTTAGTTGGCAAAAAACAGCGCTTTGCTGATTAAGCCTTCAGTATGAAAAGCCATCGTAACGATGGCTTTTTTGTGTCTTATTCCATATCAGTCTAACCATATTCCTGCAAAATTTTTTATTCCCTGTCCTGAGTTGCTAAAGTTGCCTTTATATTGGGTGACGCGCCGTATACGCGGCGTTGCATCTGCACAGTATCGATTTTGGACGTATCCGTTTGGGAGCCCACAGTGAGCACTATTGAAGTAAAAAATCTGACGAAATCCTTTAACGGAAACACCGTGCTGCACGGCGTCGATCTCACGGTTGAGAAGGGTGAGGTGGTAGCCATCATTGGGCCAAGTGGTTCTGGTAAAACCACGTTGCTGCGCAGCATCAATTTGCTCGAGGAGCCTGACGGCGGCACGATTCAGGTTGGCGATGTCACTATCGACGGCGGCCAGCCGCTGAGCCGACAAAAAACGGCGATTAGAAAACTGCGTCAGGAAGTGGGTTTTGTCTTCCAGAACTTTAATTTATTCCCGCACCGCACCGTGCTGGAAAACATTATCGAAGGGCCGGTTATCGTTAAAGGCGAAAAGCGAGAGGTGGTGATCGCCCGAGCGCGTGAGCTGCTGGCAAAAGTTGGCTTAAAAGGCAAAGAGGATGCGTTTCCAAAACGCCTGTCCGGTGGTCAGCAACAGCGCGTGGCTATTGCTCGTGCATTAGCGATGCAGCCGGAAGTCATCCTGTTTGATGAACCCACTTCGGCGCTGGACCCTGAACTAGTCGGCGAGGTGTTAAGCACTATCCGTGCGCTGGCAGAGGAAAACCGCACCATGGTGATCGTCACTCATGAAATGAGCTTTGCCCGCGACGTTGCCAACCGAGCCATTTTTATGGATGAAGGGCGAATTGTAGAACAGGGAGCCGCCAAAGAACTGTTTACCAATCCACAGCATCCAAGAACTAAGCTGTTTTTGGAGAAGTTTTTAGGCGAGAAGCTGGTGGATGAGCCGTTGAGTTATATTTGAGGGGGGATGCCTGTCGTTTAGGTTGATACGGTGGAATATTCCGCCTGCCCGTCCCCTTTTATCTGAGATGCTATTTCCGTATGGGGTTGCGGTGACATGTTTCGTTCGCCGGTCAGCAAATGCGTTTCCATGACACCGCTGGCGAAGGCGACCGATGAGGGGCGCCAGCGCGCGCCCCTTCAATCCTCGCGCTTTTTATCCGAGATGCCATCTCCGCTCCGGTTTGGTATCGCCCATCCAGGGCGCCCCAAACTCCGCCGATACATCCCTGTATCGGCGGCTCTCCCAGCCAAGACTTAAACAATTAAAGAGACAAAAACAGAGTATGTTTTTGGTCTGTTGACGTTGACCTTTCCGGCACGTTGTCGTTCAGCCGAAGGGAGGAATGAAGGCTAGGATTCG
>NZ_KV824232.1:85023-192859 GCF_001816025.1 Hafnia sp. HMSC23F03 | reverse complement strand
GGGGGGCAGCGATTGGCCCCCCAACTCGGACGCTAGCACAATGGCTATGTGGATTTCGATGTCTTAAGCGTACGAAATCTTACACATACCCCCACACAACCAACACCCCCTCCAAATCTTACCTATCACCCTATCGTCATTAAACTCGCATTCCCACCAGCGGCGGCGGTATTCACACTCAGTGAACGCTCTAGCAGCAGGCGCTCTAGCAGAATACCGGTTTCTCCGTGTGAGAACCCTTGTACTGACACAATCGCACCAGGGCGCTCGGCGATTTTTTCGCATAGGCTGCGTAGCTGGTCTGAGTCACCGTGGTAGATCACCGCGTCAAACTCAACGCCCTCGGCATCCCATGATTTCGCCACGTTAATCTGCTGCTGTACGGTTTTAGGCAGGCGACGATAGAGCGTGCGCTGAACTTCGCTATCAATCCATTGAGCACGGCTACCCACCGCGAGCACGGCAGCGAGCTGGATCAGGGCATCTTGCTCATTGTCGAACAGACATAGCACACGTTCACGCGGGAGGAGTGCATATGTATTGCGCTCTCCAGTCGGACCTGGCAATAAGCGCACGGTGCCGCCTTGCGCCCAATCACCAAACTCTTGGCAGCGCTGCGCCAGCGCGGTGTTTTTCTCTTGCTGCGCCCACGTTAGTAATGCTTGATGGGCAGCCAACAATGGCTGGCGTAGGGTTGCGTCAACGTTTTGCTCATGGTCTTGACGTGCCAGCGTACGGCTTACCGCATCGTCTGGGCGGCTAGAAAGCAGGCGATAGACGTAGAGTGGCCCACCGGCCTTAGGCCCCGTACCGGACAGCCCTTCACCGCCGAACGGCTGCACGCCAACCACGGCGCCCACCATATTACGGTTAACGTACTGGTTACCCACTTTTGCCTGTTCGGTCACCTGCGCGATGGTTTCATCAATACGGGTATGGATGCCGAGCGTAAGTCCGTAACCCGCCGCGTTGATTTGCTCGATCAATGCGTCAAGATTCTGACGGTTGTAACGAACAACGTGCAGAACGGGGCCAAAGACTTCCTGTTCGAGCTCGTCAAAGCTCTCTAGCTCAATCAAAGTCGGTTTGACGAAGGTTCCTTCAGACCATTCTTTACTATCTTGTGGATGTTCAAACGCGGCCTGATAGACATTATGGCCTTTGGCGCGCATAGCCTGAATGTGACGATCGATATTGTCTTTAGCTTCGGCATCGATAACGGGGCCAATATCGGTTGATAGGCGCTCAGGATTCCCCATTCGGCATTCGGCCATCGCGCCGCGCAACATTTGCAGTGTGTGATCGGCGATATCTTCTTGCACGCACAGAATACGTAGCGCAGAACAGCGCTGTCCGGCACTGTCGAATGCAGAAGCCACGACGTCAGTGACGACCTGTTCGGTCAGCGCGGATGAGTCTACGATCATCGCATTCAGACCACCGGTTTCGGCGATCAATGGCGTGGTGCGACCTTGAGGATCCAAACGTCCAGAGATATTACGCTGCAAAATACCGGCAACGGCGGTAGAGCCGGTAAACATGACGCCGCGCACGCGACTATCACCAACCAGTTTAGCGCCCACGGTTTCACCTTCACCTGGTAATAGCTGTAGAACACCGGATGGCACGCCGGCTTCAAGCAGAATGCGTACGGCTTGAGCTGCGACCAGCGGCGTTTGTTCGGCTGGCTTGGCTAACACGCTATTTCCCGCAGCTAGCGCGGCGGCAACTTGTCCGGTAAAGATGGCTAACGGGAAGTTCCATGGACTGATACACACGACGGGACCCAGCGGACGGTGAGTATCATTGGCGAAATCGTGACGTACCTGCTGAGCGTAATAGTGCAGGAAATCGACCGCTTCGCGAACTTCTGCAATGGCATTGTTAAACGTTTTACCCGCTTCACGAGCGAGCAGACCCAACAGGCTCTGCAACTGATCTTCCATTAAGTCTGCGGCGCGATCCAGCACGGCAGCGCGTTGCTCCGGCGGAGTCGAGAACCAAATTGGCCCCGCATTCACTGCGCTGGTTAGCGCGGTTTCAATATCCGCATCGTTGGCCGGTGTGACATAGCCTACGATATCGCGCGGCTCGGCAGGATTAATCACCGGTTGAGATGGCTGATCGCTACTGGCGGGATGCTCGAGAATAGGGGCACAGTTCCAATTATGACTGGTGCTACTCAGTAGCGTGCTGGAGAGAGAGGCCAAGCGCTGCTCATTGGAAAGATCCAAGCCGCGTGAGTTACGGCGCTCCTCGCCATACAGCCCACGCGGGGAGGGAATACGCGGATGAGGTAGGCCAATAGCCCCCTCTTTGGCTGCCATCGATTCAACCGCGGATACGGGGTCGGCAACAAGTTCATCCAGCGGCAGCGAGTTATCAGCAATACGGTTGACAAACGATGTATTCGCCCCGTTTTCTAGCAGTCGACGCACCAAATAGGCCAATAGCGTTTCATGGGTTCCCACTGGTGCATAAATACGACAAGGGCGGTTAAATTTACCCTCGGCGATTTTTCCAACCACCTGCTCGTACAGTGGTTCACCCATGCCGTGTAAGCATTGGAATTCATACTGACCCGGATAGTAGTTTTGCCCTGCGAGGTGATAGATCGCCGATAACGTGTGGGCATTATGCGTGGCGAACTGCGGATAAATAGCGCTAGGAACCGCCAGCAGTTTACGCGCACAGGCTAAATAAGAAACGTCGGTGTAAACCTTACGGCTATAAACAGGATATCCTTCTAAACCATCCACCTGAGCACGCTTAATTTCGCTGTCCCAATAGGCGCCTTTGACCAAGCGAATCATCAGGCGGCGATGGCTGCGCTGGGCCAAATCGATGACATAATCGATCACCGCCGGACAGCGTTTCTGATAGGCCTGAATCACAAAGCCAATGCCGTTCCAACCGGCTAACTCTGGCTCAAAGCACAAGCGTTCCAGCAGGTCGAGTGAGATTTCCAGACGGTCAGCTTCTTCCGCATCGATATTAATGCCTATGTCATAGCTGCGTGCCAGCAATGTCAGGGAGAGCAAACGAGGATAAAGTTCGTCCATCATTCGCTCATATTGTGCACGGCTGTAGCGAGGATGCAGGGCTGAAAGTTTGATGGAGATCCCCGGCCCTTCGTAAATACCACGACCGTTAGACGCTTTCCCGATGGCGTGAATGGCCTGTTGATAGGAAATCATATAACGCTGGGCGTCAGCTTCGGTTAGCGCGGCTTCACCGAGCATGTCGTAAGAGTAGCGGAAGCCTTTTTCTTCGTGCTTACGCGCATTTGCCAGCGCTTCAGCGATGGTTTCTCCGGTAACGAACTGTTCGCCCATTAGGCGCATCGCCATATCAACGCCTTTGCGAATCAAGGGTTCGCCGCCTTTGCCGATAATACGGTTCAGCGAGCTAGAAAGCTTAGATTCGTTGTGGGTGGCGACTAGACGTCCGGTGAGCAGGAGTCCCCATGTGGCCGCGTTGACGAACAGAGAAGGACTACGACCGAGATGAGAATGCCAGTTACCGTTGCTGATTTTGTCGCGAATCAGCGCATCGCGTGTTGCTTTATCGGGAATACGCAGTAAGGCTTCAGCCAGACACATCAGCGCCACGCCTTCTTGCGAAGAGAGTGAAAACTCTTGCAACAGGTTTTGTACGATCCCCGCTCTGCCGTTGGCGCTTTTTTGGTTGCGCAGCTTTTCTGCAATCTTATAAGCCATCTGGTGCGTCGATTGCGCGAGTTCAGGTGCCATACGCGCCTGTTCGAGCAGCATGGAAACGGCTTCATGCTCAGGGCGGCGATAGGCCGCGGTGATGGCAGCGCGTGAAACGGACTGAGGTAGAATTTGTTCTGCAAAATCAAGGAACGGCTGATGTGGTTGATCTGGCGGCGCTACGGTGTCTTCGCCGTCGCTGGAAAGTGTGTCGGAAGTGGGAAGGGGCAGTTCTGGGAGCGTACTGCCGCTCTCGACTCGCTCAAGATAGTTAAATATCGCCTGCTTGATTACCCAATGCGGCGTGCGATCGATCTGCTGTGCGGCGGCTTTAATACGATCTCGCGTCGCTTCGTCAAGTTTTACACCCATAGTGGTGGTGCCCATGCCGTCCTACTCCATTTTATTTTTGTAAGGTAGAGCCTGAGCATATCCTGTTCATTATGAATGTTGCAACTTTGTGCAACCTTGTTAAAAGGTACAAGTTTTGAATGTGTGAAATGGCGCAGGTTTTATCCCGCGGTTTAATCCACGGTTGTGTGGGGCAATGCAGACGTGGTTATACTCGGCATTGAATATTTCATTATAAATTAAAGGGATATTTTAATGCCTAACGATGCTAAAGGGCATGTTAATGAATCGGTGTTGCAACCTGATGCAGGTCAAAATGTGATGAATGGTAAACTTTGTGTAACTTTTGAGTTAAATAACTTGTGAATGAGCTAAGCCTGTTCATAAGATGCCGACGTTTAGATTTTCATTATTGGTTGTATTTAAGATGGGGTTTGGCCGCATCATCGTTCCGATGCGGCTGAGTTTTTAAAGCAGCTAAGTGTTTAAAACAGAACTAACAGTATAAAAATGCCTGAATGTTAGGCATATAGCCTGAGTAGTTGGAGCTGAGTCTGAGTTGTCAGCAAGCATCGCTAATTATAAAAGCCACTCCAAGTATGACGGATAAAAATAAAATACGGAGACACCTGCATGATAAGTACACCGATGTTGGTGACCTTTTTGGTCTACATCTTGGGAATGATCGTCATTGGCTTAGTGGCATATCGCGCTACCAACAACTTTGATGACTATATTTTAGGCGGACGCAGTTTAGGTAGCGTGGTTACCGCATTATCAGCTGGCGCCTCTGATATGAGCGGCTGGCTGTTGATGGGTTTACCAGGCGCGATTTATCTTTCGGGGATTTCTGAAAGTTGGATTGCCATTGGATTAACCGTTGGAGCCTATTTGAACTGGAAGCTGGTAGCAGGGCGTTTACGTGTGCACACCGAGGCCAACAATAACGCGCTGACGCTGCCTGATTATTTCACCAGTCGCTTTGAAGACACCAGCAAGCTGCTGCGCGTGATCTCAGCGGTGGTCATTTTGGTATTTTTCACCATCTATTGTGCATCAGGCATCGTTGCGGGCGCGCGTCTGTTTGAAAGCACCTTCGGTATGAGCTATGAAACGGCTCTGTGGGCAGGTGCAGCGGCGACCATCCTCTATACCTTTATAGGTGGTTTCTTGGCTGTCAGCTGGACCGACACGGTTCAAGCGAGCTTAATGATTTTCGCACTGATCTTAACGCCGGTGATCGTTATTTTGGCCGTGGGTGGCATTGATACTTCCATGCTCGTCATCGAAGCTAAGAATCCGGCCAATCTTGATATGTTCAAGGGTTTGAACCTGATCGCCATCATCTCCCTGATGGGTTGGGGATTAGGCTATTTCGGTCAGCCACATATTTTGGCACGCTTTATGGCGGCAGATTCTCATCAAACTATTCGCAAAGCACGCCGAATTAGTATGACCTGGATGATTTTATGTCTGGCCGGTGCGGTTGCGGTGGGCTTCTTTGGTATTGCCTACTTTGAAAATAACCCGAGCCAAGCGGGAACCGTGTCTGAGAACGGTGAACGTGTGTTTATCGAGCTGGCTAAAATCTTGTTTAACCCTTGGATTGCAGGGATCTTGCTGTCGGCCATCTTAGCGGCGGTGATGAGTACGCTGAGTTGTCAGCTGCTGGTGTGCTCAAGTGCGATTACCGAAGACTTGTATAAAGCCTTCTTCCGTAAGAAAGCGTCGCAGCGTGAGCTAGTGTGGGTAGGACGCCTGATGGTTCTGCTGGTGGCATTGATTGCCATCGCATTGGCTGCCAATCCTGAAAACCGTGTGCTGGGGTTAGTGAGTTACGCATGGGCCGGTTTTGGTGCAGCATTTGGTCCAGTGGTATTAATTTCTGTGATGTGGCCTCGTATGACGCGTAATGGCGCATTGGTCGGTATGTTGATCGGGGCCATTACCGTCATCGTATGGAAGCAGTATGGCTGGTTTAATCTGTATGAGATTATCCCCGGCTTCATTTTCGCTAGCGTTGCGATTGTGGTTGTTAGCCTGATGGGGCGTGCGCCTTCACAGGCTATCCAGACGCGCTTTGCCGATGCGGAAGCAGAGTATAAAACCGTCTAAATAGTGAATCTGTTGATGTGCAAAAAAGGAAATGTCTGCGAAGGCATTTCCTTTTTTAATGGGCGAACGCAGTAGCCATTGATTCAAACCTTATCGGGTAGTATCACTTGTTTCTCCAAGCGCATTTTATCGCCATCGGTTAAGACAACGGTAACTTGCAGCCAGTCACCTTGCAGTACGGGAAAACTCATTTGCCCTAACGCTTGTTTTCGGTTGGCGGTTAGCTGAACCATGCCTTTTTGTTGGGAAGTGCTTTCACCATGAACGCCGCGTCGGATTATGTCTACGGCAATATTGCATACGCAGCTATTGGTGACCGCCGCCATGGGCTTGAGGATGTAATATTGACCCTCTTGGGTTGTGTCGAACCAGAGCTGATTAGATAAAACGGAGGCGATCAGAAGAGTGTGCATTTGCGGCTCCGACAATAAAAACAAGACAGGGCTTTGCCCTGTCTTGTTGGGGGGAGAACTGTTAGTTCTGATTAACGTATGAGGCGTTGTTTGCACCGACTTGATTTACGTTAGAGTAAGAGAAGTCAGCCGTTTGTGAGCTGCTAGCGTAGTTGGATGCGCCGTTTTGGCGAACAACAATAACGGCGGCATCGGCACTCTGACTGGTTACGGCATTATTCAAGCCAAAACCTGACTGAACCACGGCAGTTCTGGAGAAGTCACCGCTTTGATTTGTTGTTGCCGAGTTGCCTAATAGACCCGATTGGGAGACTTCAGTGACAGACCAACTCCCGTTTTGACTTGAAGTGGCCGCGTTATTATTGCCTTGTTGATTGATATCAACAACGCTGACGTTGCCGTTCTGGTTTACCGATGCGTAGTTGCTTGTACCGCCGAATAGGCCGCTTTGAGATACGGATGTTTTAGATAAAATCGCAGAATCTTGATTAACGCTGGAAATATTGCTGGCTCCTTGCTGATAGACCTGCACCTCCCCGCCGAATGCTCCGGTTTGAGGTGTGAATTGGAAAACGTAAGCTGGGTTAGTTAACGCCATGGCATTACTCATAGCAAAAACTAAGCTAGATGCTGCGATGATTTTCCACTTATTCATGATGTTACCCCGTCGGTTAAAGAATCAGATGTGTGTATCAGATAAACAATAACTAATGTTGTGTAACTCTAATGGCCATTCCTGATGCATTTTGCACAACACCGGCTGAGCGGTTTGTGCCCGTTTGCGTAATCTGCGTTATATTATTTTTCCCAAAGGAAATGATATAAGCAGAATTACCAAAGCTGTCTTGAATGATGGAATCACTATTTCCATTACCTAGTTGAGCAATAACGGCATTGTTATTGCTGCTAAGCTGAGTAATATCCGCAGAGTTTCCCGATCCTCGTTGAGCAATTAACGCATTATTATTGCTGCTGGATTGAGTAATTCTGCCTTGGTTACTATTTCCCTGTTGTACGATAATCGAATGATTGTTCGTACCTTGCTGATGGGTAAATGCTCTATTATCGCTACCTATCTGGTTAATAAGTGCGCTTTGGTTATAACTGCTATTCAAGTCACTATAACCAGTGCTCATATCAGCGTTAGCCAAATCACTATTTGCTACTGCCAAATAAGGGGCGATAAGCAGAGCGGCTGAAAAGACAATCTTTTTCATTTTGCCGTCCTAATGTAATCGGTGAATCAAATCATGACGTGCTGATTCGTATGTTAACGTCCTGAGGTATCTTTCAGGAATATTCCGATTTACGATTTGAGTATGTGCGGAAGAAAAATTAAATAACTCACCTAGAAGTCGTATTTTAAAAATAAAGCCTGATAAGAAAGTATGAGATTATGATGTTTATTCATTGTAATAAAAGCTAAAGAGCCAATTAGTCGGGCATGAACACGCGGATAGTCGCTTTTCATCTTGCTTATGCCATGAGTTTGTCATCCCTGTACGCGTCCATTGTGGTAATAGCCTATGGCATCACCGACGTGTGGAAAAATTTCATGCGTTAGCATGAGCGGCAAGGGGGTATTGTTTTGCAGTAAAAGATACAATTTACATACCACTTACCTAAGGGAAATGCATGTAAATATACCAAGCAGGCTAATCACAAAGTGGTATCCCCCATTAACGTATGCGCTAAGTACTTTACCAAAAAGAATAATTTTATCTTTTTTGTGTTTTTAAAAATGATTATCTGTTGGCTATTTCTTGGATGAATCTAAAGAAACGATTAAGGATTATGTAAATGAGAAACAATGATAAGACTTATTTATAAATATTGAGTTACATTTTGAAACACAAATAACACTTGCGTTAGAAGCGCCAATGTCTAGATTAAATCATGTAATGTGCCCGCAATAACGGATGGCACATACGGCTCGTCTCTGTGCATATTTCAAATTTTTCTTGCACTGCCTTTTACACAGCAGCGGAAATGTAGCGCCCAATAAAAACTGTTTTTAATTAAGCAGGGAGCGCTGCGCCTCGCATAAATGCAGGGTTTTATTATGCTTGATGAAGTAGAGCGTAAGAAGTATTTGTTGGTATTAATAACTAAACCGTCATTACAAGCAACAGCATTATTGCACCAGCTTCAATTGACGTTACAGGTAAATACCAAGATACATAACATCAACAAAGATTTAAATGACCCCGTAGACAATACTCTCTATCTTTTCGACCTTATGGAGGCCGATCGACGCACGACTGTTTTGTGGCAATCAGAGCTGAGTCGTTGCCGACAGAGAAATAGAATATTGTTATTAAATACTCCTGATGATTATCAAAACCAAGAGATTGAGTCATGGCCAAATATTAGTGCCGTGTTCTATCCATCGATGGACGAAAGAACGCTAACTGAAGGAATAAAGAGTGTCATCAAGGGGGAGTGCTTTTTTAGCCAAGGGGTTGCCAGTTATTTAATCAGCCAATCATCTCAATATCGTTATCATAGTCCGGAGGCAACAGGGCTCACTCATCGAGAAAAAGAAATACTGAATAAGCTAAGGGCCGGTGCCTCAAACACCGAAATAGCCAAGTTGTTATTCATTAGTGAAAACACGGTCAAAACGCATCTTTATAATCTATTTAAGAAAATATCGGTAAAAAATCGCACACAGGCGGTTTCCTGGGCTAACGATCACCTCAGGCGTTAAATGATGAAAAAAATAATGCTTATTCTTGTCATTGCCTCTATATGCAGTGCAGGAAAGTATGCCTCTGCGGCTGAAATTGAGGTTCCCGGATTAATTACCGATCACACGGTGACATCAATTGGTCATGCCTTTTATCGTGATTTCAGCGACAACTGGGGAAAAGAATACCCAGGAACGCTAACGATCAATGAAAGACCGAGTGCCCGCTGGGGAAGTTGGATCACCATCAAAATTGAACAGGATACGGTTTATCAAACGTTTTTATTTCCAAACAAACGCAGCTTTGACAAAGATGTTGCCGTAGCTATTGAAAGCGTTAGCGAATCGCTATCTCGCCGTTCTATCGATAAAGCGCTTCTCAATACTGGTGACTTAACCGCAGATGAGTTTTAAGGAGTCACAATGCGAGTCACTTATCTAGCCTTTATATCAATACTAATCTCCCCAGTATCGTGGGGCGGTAATATGGTTTTTCAGTTTGTTAACCCTAATTTTGGTGGCAATCCTAATAATGGTGCATTTTTGCTCAATGAAGCGAATGCACAGAATTCGTATAAAGACCCCAACGGATATAATTTTGATACCGCAACACCATCGGCATTAGACAACTTCACTTCAGTTATTCAATCCCAACTATTGGGAAATCTGATGGGCAATATTAGCCAAGGGAAACCAGGGCGCTTAGTGACCAAGGACTTCATTGTCGATGTGAAAAATATTGATGGGCGATTAACAATGAATATTCTCGATCGTACGACAGGTAAATCCTCAACCATCGAAGTTGATGGCCTCTCAAGCATTAATTCCAATTAGCACGGGATGATGAGCCATGCGCAGCTATTTATTGATGATCTCCGTTCTTTTATTGAGCGGATGCCTAACGGCTCCGCCAAAGCAAGCGGCTAAACCCACGTTAATGCCTCGGGTGCAAAGCTATCAGGATTTAACGCATCTGCCTGAGCCTGCAGGAAAGCTGTTTGTCTCTGTATACAATATTCAGGATGAGACGGGGCAGTTTAAACCATACCCGGCCAGTAACTTTTCGACCGCGGTTCCCCAAAGTGCAACGGCAATGCTGGTTTCTGCCTTGAAAGATTCTGGTTGGTTTATCCCCTTAGAAAGGCAGGGGTTACAGAATCTATTAAATGAACGGAAAATTATTCGTGCAGCTCAAGAAAATGGCACAGTCGCGGTGAATAACCAGCGCCAGCTTTCATCTCTGGTTGCGGCAAATGTGCTTATTGAAGGTTCAATTATTGGCTATGAAAGTAACGTAAAATCTGGGGGCGCGGGAGCTCGTTTCTTTGGTATTGGTGCTAGCACACAATATCAGTTAGATCAGATCGCCGTTAATTTACGCGTCGTTGATGTTAATACTGGACAAGTATTATCATCGGTAAATACCAGCAAAACGATTTTGTCCTATGAAGTTCAGGCCGGGGTATTTCGCTACATTGATTACCAGCGTCTGCTTGAAGGGGAAATTGGTTACACCACAAATGAACCGGTCATGCTTTGCGTTATGTCAGCGATTGAAACTGGCGTGATCTACTTGGTCAACGATGGTATTACACGTAATTTGTGGTCGCTGAAAAACGCTAAGGATGTCACATCCCCGATACTTGAACGTTATAAGAGTACGATTGTACCTATACTTCTTAAGTCTGTTTAAAAAAGCCAGCCGTAAGGCTGGCTTTTGTCTTTTATCATTTATTCAATATGTTAGGCGTAGATCTCAAAGGGGGGAATCTTAATCATTTTGCATTGTAAAATTTCGGCGAACTCTTAGATTACAATATCTTGAAGGGGAGAGGCTTGAAAGTTTTAGCAAGCCAGCCTATCCTTGGATGCATTGTAGAAGTGGTAACAGAGAAACGTGTTCGGCGCCTCCATGTAGCGCGTGTCTTTTCGTGCCGAGTGCGTTTCATCTGTTAGCATTATGTGCTGCCTATCTTGTTTAGCGTAAGTCCGTAGAGCCTTAGTTTAACTTTCTGTTGTTAAAGTAGGGACAGCCTTCTTACATAGCCTAAAGATGCTCCTACCTAACTTACGATGAAAACAAAAATACTGCTTGTCCTTTCCTGCTTATTCGGCTTCATTATTTTTTGCTACATGATGGTTTTTGCTGTTGATAAAACCTGTGAAAGAATGCAAATTTTTACTGAGGTCTGTAAAAAAGCCGATATTTCTAAACCTCATATTAATCCATAAATAGTGGGCAATCTTTTGTGAAAAAAGATTATTGCCTGATTTTGTATGAATTTCAGTCAGGGCGATTTGTTGAATTTGTTAAACAAATTCCGCCTATGTAGGTATTTTGTTTTAATCTGTTGATTTGCCACGATATCTGAGAATAATCTCACTATTTTTCCCTTGAGAAAAAATAATACATGTGGAGAATGCATACAAAAAATGGATGCTTATCTAAATAATACTTATTTTGAGCAATGGAAGCCTCATCGTTAAGTTTATTTAATCATGGATGTAAAAACTGTTTGCCTGCGGAGAGAGTGAGGCAAAGGGTTTTATTATCTTTATTGTATAGAACATAGCCTGACGAAACAAAAGTGCCTACAGAAATACGGTGCTGGCATTGCGTTTTAACGCAATTCTCTAGTCGCCTTTTATTTTGATTGTTGAGGTAATGATGTTTAAAAAAATGTCGGCCGAGTTTTTTGGTACGTTCTGGCTCGTATTTGGTGGTTGTGGTAGCGCCGTTCTGGCGGCTGGGTTCCCTGAATTAGGTATCGGATTTGCTGGCGTTGCATTGGCATTTGGCTTAACCGTTTTGACTATGGCATATGCCGTTGGCCATATTTCAGGTGGCCATTTTAACCCTGCGGTGACTATTGGGCTGTGGGCCGGTGGGCGTTTCAGTGCGAAAGACGTGGTGCCTTACGTTGTTGCTCAAGTGATTGGCGGCATTGCGGCGGCAGCCGTGCTTTATGTTATTGCTAGCGGTAAAGCTGGCTTTGATGCCACGGTTAGTGGTTTCGCATCAAACGGGTATGGTGAACATTCACCTGGCGGATTCTCATTGCAATCTGCTGTTGTGGTTGAAATGGTTTTGAGTGCATTCTTCCTGATTGTTATTCATGGCGTGACTGATAAGCGCGCACCGGCTGGTTTTGCGCCATTAGCGATTGGTTTGGCGCTAACGCTGATCCATCTTATTAGTATTCCAGTGA
Source organism: Hafnia sp. HMSC23F03 (assembly GCF_001816025.1). Taxonomy (NCBI): domain Bacteria; kingdom Pseudomonadati; phylum Pseudomonadota; class Gammaproteobacteria; order Enterobacterales; family Hafniaceae; genus Hafnia; species Hafnia sp. HMSC23F03. Next base: position 180,369 of record NZ_KV824232.1, on the reverse strand, counting down.
CAAATACGTCTGTAAACCCAGCACGTAGTACTGCAGTCGCTATTTTCCAAGGCACTTGGGCATTGCAGCAGCTGTGGCTATTCTGGCTAATGCCTATTATTGGCGGCATTATTGGCGGTTTAATCTATCGTCATTTGCTCGAGAAGAAAGACTAAATTTCTTTATACCTGACAAAAAGCCTGAGCAATGCTCAGGCTTTTTTATATCAGTATCGGAAAGTGACTATCAGCCTTGTTGATTAATGGCCGAGTAAAATCAGATCCTGCGGTGCATAATATTCATTGCTATCGTTGCATACGACGCATTTTGCCGCGCGAATTTTCTCTCTTGCTAAATTCTTATCGTTAATCGCTTTAATCACCATGACATTACGCGTGCCGTTTTCTATAACGCGGGCGCCAACGCGTAAAGGGTTTCTGTTTCGATCGTAAGCAATTTGCATATAGTTTCTCCATCAAAAGATAAGCAATAAGGCAATGCTAGACCTATCAAATCTGTTGATAAAGTCCGTACTTAGTTTTAATTGTAATATGAATTCATTTTTAATTTTTATTCAGAATAAAAGCATACAGAGAAAAATCCGATGAATTTATGCCGCAAAATCTAGAAGCTAATTATCCTATTTGGTCGTTTAATTTTTCAGCTAAACATAGCCTTTTCTCTAAAATCATCTCACAGATAAAATAATAACCCTAAATAGTTAGCATTACCTTGTCTTAGGTAGTTTAGCGGTGGATGAAGGCGTATCCTTTTATGAGGATAAATTTTTTCTTAACGAAAGATCACCTTCAGCAAGTCGTGCTGTTATTTTCAGGAGCGTCATATGAATAAAACACCTCGTACGGTTACTTCACCGAAAAAATTTGTTATTGGGCGCGGGCTTCTTCAACAAATGCATGATTACGTGAAAGATTTTGGTGATAACGCGTTTATCATCAGTGATGAATTCATATTGCCACGAGTGAAGGATGAGGCCGTTACAGGGTTGCAAAAGGCAGGGCTAAAAGGCACCTGTGAAAAATTTAACTACGAATGTACTGAAGTTGAAATTAAACGACTTGGTGCCTTAGCCGAATCGCAGAATGCAAATGTTATTGTCGGCATCGGCGGAGGCAAAACCTTAGATTCTGCTAAAGCAGTCGCCTACTACCATAAATTACCGGTTATTTTATTCCCAACGATTGCGTCTACCGATGCTCCATGTACTGCGCTGGCGGTCATCTATAGCGAAGAAGGGGAGTTCGAACGCTACCTATTTTTGCCACAAAACCCTGATGCCGTTATTGCCGATACTTCAATCATTGCTGCCGCGCCGGTGCGTTTCTTTGCTGCCGGGGTGGGTGATGCGCTGGCAACCTATTTTGAAGCGCGTGCCTGCTATGCTGCGGATGGTGTGAATTTGGTACTGAAAAAACCATCTCGGACAGGACTCGGTCTGGCTCAACTGTGCTATGAGCTGTTGAGTGAAAATGTTGATGCGGCGATGGATGCGGTAAGAAATAAAGTTTCTACGCCTGCGCTTGAACAAACCATTGAAGCGACGATTTATTTGAGTGGCGTTGGGGCTGAAGCGGGCGGTTTAGCTGCCGCACATGCGGTCAACAACGGTATGTCTGCGGTGCCTGATTTACATCGCGCGCAGCACGGCGAAAAAGTGGTATTTGGTCTCCTCACCCAGCTTGTGCTAGAAAATGCCCCACGCGCAGAACTCGACGAAGTCATTCGTATCATCAAAGTGGCTGGATTGCCTCTGACGCTACAAGACATGGGACTGAAAAACTTTGTGGAAGCCGAATGGCGCAAAGTGGCAGAGATTGCCTGTGCGGAAGGGGACACGATGGGCAATATGCCAATGGAATTAACCGCCGATGATGTCTATGAAGCAATGGTTGCAGCGAATGCCATGGCTGAGCGTTACAAAAACGCTTAATACTTAATGCTGAATATGTTGCTAAAGCGGCCTGATGGCCGCTTTTTTGTGCCTATGTGAAAAGCAATGTCTTACATTGAGACTCCGATCGGGTCTCAGTGATTGTAATCATTGTGTTAACTGCGAGATAATGACTTTAGCAATTAATAGTCTGTACCCGCAGTTCTCACCCTGTGAAGATGGAAAGCACCCATTCAAAAAGTACCCCTTTATCATTAGAGGGTATATTTTGGATTTAGCTCAAGAATCAACAGGCTAAAAACACGTAAGGTGGTGGTGTTTTCTTTACACAGTGAGCCGACGAGAATACGTCGCGTGAGTGTGAATCTACTGAAGCTGATGTTGCAAGTGAGAAAAAAATGTCAAATAAGCCATTTCATTACCAAGATCCGTTCCCACTAAAAAAAGACGAAACCGAATACTATCTGTTGAGTAAAGATCATGTTTCGGTCGCTGAGTTTGAAGGGCAAGAAATCCTGAAGGTTGAGCCGCAAGCGCTGACTCTCCTTGCACAACACGCGTTCCACGATGCCTCCTTTATGCTTCGCCCAGCCCATCAACAGCAGGTCGCCCAAATTCTTGACGACCCAGAAGCCAGTGAAAACGACAAATATGTCGCACTGCAGTTCCTGCGCAATTCTGAAATTGCGGCAAAGGGGATTTTGCCAACCTGTCAGGACACTGGAACCGCCATTATCGTCGGTAAGAAAGGTCAGCGAGTTTGGACGGGGGGCGGTGATGAAGCAGCCCTGTCTCGCGGCGTATATAACACCTTTATCGAAGATAATCTGCGCTATTCGCAAAACGCCGCGCTGGATATGTATAAAGAGGTTAACACCGGCAGTAACCTGCCTGCGCAGATCGATTTATATAGCACCGACGGCGATGAGTATAAGTTCCTGTGCATCGCTAAAGGCGGCGGCTCAGCGAATAAAACTTATCTTTATCAAGAAACTAAAGCGCTATTAACTCCGGGTAAGCTGAAAAATTATCTGGTCGATAAAATGCGTACTTTAGGTACTGCTGCATGCCCTCCATACCACGTTGCTTTTGTTATCGGTGGCACTTCAGCTGAAGCGACGCTGAAAACCGTGAAGCTCGCTTCTACCAAATATTACGATGGCCTGCCAACGGAAGGTAACGAGCATGGTCAGGCGTTCCGTGATATTGAGCTTGAGCAGGAGTTGCTGAAAGAAGCTCAGAATCTCGGCCTAGGTGCACAGTTTGGTGGCAAATATTTCGCCCATGATGTTCGTGTTATTCGTTTACCTCGTCATGGTGCTTCTTGTCCAGTGGGCATGGGGGTTTCCTGCTCGGCAGACCGTAATATCAAAGCGAAGATCAATCGCGATGGTATCTGGATTGAGAAACTGGAAAGCAATCCGGGTAAATATATTCCTGAACATCTGCGTAAAGCCGGTGAGGGGGAAGCGGTTAAGGTTGATTTAAACCGTCCAATGTCTGAAATATTGCAGCAACTCTCTCAGTATCCGGTCTCTACTCGTCTATCTCTGAGTGGCACCATTGTTGTTGGCCGCGATATTGCTCACGCTAAACTGAAAGAGCGCTTAGATAAAGGAGAGGATCTGCCGCAATACGTTAAAGATCATCCGATTTACTACGCAGGACCGGCGAAGACGCCAGCGGGTTATGCATCTGGTTCTTTAGGCCCAACAACGGCAGGGCGTATGGATTCCTATGTCGATTTGCTGCAGGCCCACGGCGGTAGCATGGTCATGTTGGCGAAGGGTAACCGTAGCCAGCAGGTGACTGATGCCTGTAAGAAACACGGCGGTTTTTACCTCGGCAGCATCGGTGGCCCAGCCGCAGTTCTGGCTCAGCAAAGTATTAAGAGCTTAGAATGTCTGGAGTATCCAGAACTGGGTATGGAAGCGATCTGGAAAATTGAGGTTGAAGACTTCCCTGCATTTATTCTGGTTGATGACAAAGGTAATGACTTCTTCCAAGTGATCCAGTCTGAACAATGTACTCGCTGTGTGAAGTAGTATTTTACGCATAGCCGTCATAATAAAGCCCTGCTTATTCAGCAGGGCTTTTTGCTTATACGTGATGTTAAGTGGGGGGCGTATTTATCACCGGGTCAAACTATAATAACTGTGACCGATCAGAATAAAACTTTTTGTAGGCGAGATAGCCGGCAATGATGGTCGAGAGGCTTGCGGTAGAGAGCAGCATAAATGTCACCATGATCTGATAGCGAATCGCTTTCACAGGATCTATCCCTGCAAAAATAAGCCCCGACATCATCCCCGGTAAACTGACTAGCCCGACAGTTTTGGCTGAGTCAACGGTCGGTATTAGCGCGGCTTTGATGCTGGCACGGATAATTGCGGCAGACGACTGTTTAGGTGTCGCACCGAGGCTGAGCATTTCTTGCACTTTTTGTTTTTCATCCGCAAAACGCTGGCGCAGATTGTTGTAGCACAGTCCGACAGCGACCATCGCATTACCCGCAATCATTCCGGAAATAGGAATAACCTGCATAGGTGTAAATGTTATGGAGCCGCTGAGGATCAGCACTGCCAACGTAAGCGCGGTACCCGTAACGATAGCGATTAGCGAGATGACAAAAGCGTGGCTTAAATTTTTGCTGCGCTTCTTGGCGTTGTAAGCCGCATTGACGCAAATAAATAGCACCATTAAAAGCGTCAGCAGAGCATGGTCGATATTAAAAATATACTTCAGGACATAGCCAACGATAATCAACTGGATAATGGCGCGGGTTACGCTCCAGATAATATCTTTTTCTAACCCTAACTTTTCTTTACCGCTGATCAGTAGTGCGATAGCGACGAGTGCTAGAGCCATAACCAGTGATTGATCGGTTATATTATGTTCGCTCACTGTTCTTCCCCTTTGGCTTCATGTTTTTCCATACGTAGAAGATTATGGGATTGACGGATTTCATCGCTGTTGTGTGTGACCCATAATACGGCGATGCCAGAACTACTGATTAAATCATCAATGACCTGATGCACAATTTCTTTATTCTTATCGTCAAGAGCGCTGGTTATTTCATCAAGCAACAAGATTTCAGGTTGATATTGCAGATTGCGCAGCAGAGCCACACGCTGTTTTTCGCCACCGGAAAGTTCATCAATCTTCTTGTCTAGAATGTGTAGAGGAAGATCGAACTGTAACAGTCCCTTTTTTATTTTTTCATTGTCGACTTTATCTCCGCGGATTTGATACGGAAATTTGAGGTTATCACTGACCGTCTCACCAAATAGAACTGGGGTTTGGAAACAGTAAGACACCTTCTGACGATACTCTTCAGGTTTGATCGTGAGAATATTCTGTCCGTGGAGAAAAATATCGCCCGAGGTGGGGGGGAATAAAGAGGCTATTATTTTCAGCAGAGTGCTCTTACCGCAACCGGATGGGCCGGTAATCACTTTGAACTCGTTGGGCTGAAGCGTTAAAGAGAGATTGTCGATAATGATCTGTTGATCGACGCTAAAACAAATATTGCGCAATTCAAGCAGATTCTCCGTGTTACTCATTTTATGTTCCATCTGGTGTTGCAGCCCACTGAATAAGTGGGCTGGTCCCAATTTTGGATATTAGTCGTTTACTTGACCGTCCATTGAACGGTTTCTCCGGCTAAGAATGGGATCAATGTATCGTCACCGCAGGGGATAGATTCGGCTACGGTGACGGGTTCGCGTACCAGTTCGATATAGCTCTCGTTGACTGGCAGGTTATAAAATGCAGGGCCATTGAGTGAACAAAATGCTTCAAGATGTTGTAGCGCATTTTCCTCTTCAAACACGGTTGCATAGGCCTGTACGGCTGTTGGCGCATTAAATACACCGGCACATCCGCAGCTGGATTCCTTGCGATGGCGTGAATGCGGCGCAGAGTCTGTACCAAGGAAGAAGCGACTGTTGCCGCTGGTGGCTGCCTTACGCAACGCTTGCTGATGCGTGCTGCGCTTCAGTATGGGCAGACAGAACAGATGTGGACGAATACCGCCAACCAGCATGTGGTTGCGATTAAACATCAGGTGCTGCGGAGTAATGGTTGCGGCTAAAAAGCTATCCCCTTCGGTCACAAACTCGGCAGCCTCTTGGGTCGTGATGTGCTCAAATACAATTTTTAGCTCTGGGAAATTTTTGCGCAGAGGCAGCATAACTTCATCAATGAAACGAGCCTCTCGGTCAAAGATGTCCACGTCGTGCAAGGTAACTTCTCCATGGATCAGCAGTGGCATGCCAATTTTTTGCATCTTCTCAAACAGCGGATATAGCCCAGGAACCGATGTTACGCCATGTTTGGAGTTCGTGGTGGCATTAGCAGGATAGAGCTTTGCTGCAGTAAAAACGCCTTCGGTGTGCCCTGAGACCAGCTCATTGGCATCGAGATCGTCGGTAAGATAGCAGGTCATTAGCGGCGTGAAATCGTGCTCCGCCGGTACGGCAGCAAGAATGCGTGCACGATAGGCCTGTGCCTGAGCAACGCTGGTGATCGGCGGAACCAGATTAGGCATGACGATGGCACGGGCAAAATGCTGGCTGGTGTGCGGTAAAACGGTTTTTAGCATTTCGTCATCGCGAAGATGAAGATGCCAGTCATCTGGGCGGCGGATCTTAAGGGCGTGCTGCATTACGGTCATTACAAGGCTCCGGCTGACAAGACTGTCTTGAGTGATGTTGACGATACAGATCGAGCGAGACACATTCTTAAATTAGCGATAAAAATGTGTTTTTATGGCGGGGAATAAGGATAAGGGGAAACGCGTCAATATGCACCCGTTTGTTGTGATCTATCGATAATTAGTATGATTCAAGAGAATTCCTGCGGGATTTTGTGTGACAAAAAGCGTAATGTGAAGGCAGGTATTAAATGAATGAATCTAGTGGAATCAAAGAAAAGGAGTACCACGATGAGTGAGATTCGTATAGTTGCAACCTTGATCGCTAAACCAGAACATGCAGCAGCCATTCATAGCGCAGTGGAACGCGTTGTCGATCCTAGCAGACAAGAGGTCGGTAATATTCAGTACGATCTGCACGAAGAAATCGGCCATAAAGGCACCTACGTATTCTTCGAAGTATGGGCGTCTCAGGAGGCGGTAGATCACCATAATAATACCGTTCACTTCCAGAATTTTGTGAAAGAAATCGAAGGGAAGTTGGAGATGCTTGATATTAAGGTTCTACATCAAATCGCTTGATGAATAAATAATAGCCAGTCTCCGGGGGCTAAGGTTTTCCTTCATGCCCATTGCGTCATGCAGCCGGAGACTGTGCGGGAATAATACATTCTGATGTCAGAAACTCTAGGAAAATTATATTCCATCTATAACAAACTTATCCTAGCTCAAATGATGAATAATAATTGTCCTAATCATTGGCGCTTTAATATTATTAAATACGTGAGAATGATTTTTATTATTTAATAAAGTAATTCTGAAATCAGATTATAAATCAAAAACCCGCCAATGGCGGGTTTTTGATTTAGTGCAATAGCCAACTCATCAGTCAACGGCTGGTGGCTTAGTTGCCGGTGCTGTTGCCTGACTTACCGCTGCATGACCACCGGCACCGCCTTTGCTTTGTAGATCCAAAGCAGGGCGCTGCCATGTGCTCACGGCCGGAGTCGAAGGAACATACTCAGGTGCGGGAGCCTTAGTCATTGGTGCTGTTGCTACGCGCTGTGCTTTAGCGGCAACCACAACAACTGGTTTAGCTGGAGTCACTGGCTGTACAGGTGTTTCGACGACAGCTTCTTCAGTAGCCATAGTCTCTACAGTTTCATCAGCCACTGGCGCTTCAACCACTTCTGTTTCTGGCTGAGTCTCTGCCAAGGCAGGAACTTCAGCAGTTTCAGTTGCAGTCACCGTGGATTCAGCCGTCGCTGGTGCTTCGCTCACTGGTTCAGCCGGAATTTCTGCCATAACGGGAGCAACAGCATCCGTGGTTTCTTCAGTAACGGGTTGCTCAACCACGGTGCCTTCAACTGTGGTTTCGTCAACAACAGGAGCGTCAGAAGCGACTTCTACAGCGTCGATGCTTGGCTCTGCAGTTTTAACTTCAGCCGCAGGCTCTGCCGCAACGGTATCCGTGGTTAGCGATGCAGCCGGTGCTGCAGCAACGGAGGTTGCGACTACAGAAGTGACCACCGGAGGGATGATGACAGGCTTAATGACGGGTACCGCGTCAACGGTTTCAGTCACTGCTGGCACTGCTGGTTGTTCTACAACGTTTTCAGCAACAGGAGAAACATGCGTTTCGATCTGGCGTTGTTCGGTTGCAGAGGCATGCGCTTCAACTTCAGTCGTTGCCGTTGGTGCAACTGGATAGCTGATCCACACTTTGCCAGACGCCATCTCTGGAGAAGCGGCGGCAAATGCCAGAGGCATTGGCGACTGAGTTGGGTAACGCTCATCACGATAGCGACGACGGCGTTGACCGCTAACACGCAGATGACGAGGTGAGCGGCGAGAACGACGAGGCATACCGTTTTCACCTTGACGGTTATCACGGAAGTTTTCTTCTTCGCTTGCCTGCTGCTGCGGCGCATCAGCCTGAACAACCGGCGCAGCTTCAGCCACCGTCGGCGTGACGACTACGGCAGGAACTGAGGCTTTAGCTAACGCTGCAGCATCGTCTTCAGCCTGCGTTGTGAAGCGTACTTTTTGAGTCAGCTGGCGGCGCTGACGGCGCGGCATGTGCTGATTCTCTTCACGGTTGCTTTCTTCGGCTTCGGTCGTAGCGACGGCGTCGTTGTTTTCTAGCGCTTTTACTTCTTGCTGAGCCTGACGTTTATCCTCGGTACGACGACGCTGACGGTCGTTGTTACGCGGCTCACGACGCGGCTGCTGTTCATCGCGCTGTTCAGTTGGCGCTGCATCAACGGCAACGTCGGTATTGACAGCTTGTGCTGGCTGGCGGCGATTACGGCGCTGGTCTTCACGGTTGCTGTTACGTTCGTTGCGATCGTTGCTACGATCGTTATTACGGTCGTTGCTGCGTTCAGGGCGGTCGCTATTGCGCTCGTTATTACGATCGTTGCGGTCATTACGATCGCGACGGCCATTTTGACGGCGGTTGTTGTTGCGGCGATCCTGATTCTGGCGGCGAGGTTCTTCCACTGGCGCAGCAGGCTCGGCAGCAGGTTTTTGCTCTGACTCTGAACCAGCAAACATATTTTTCAGTGCAGAGAAGAAGCGGCTAATCAAACCTGGTTGGGCCGGTTCAGCTGGCTTAGCAACGGCTTTCGCCGCAGGTGCTACGGTAGCTGGTGCGGTAGTTTCAGCCGGTGGAGCCTCAACATCCAGAGAGAACGGCGCTAATGCGGGTTGTTCAGGGCGTTTACGCTCAAGTACAGGTTCTTCTTCAGCGGTCAGGCTCTCTGCCTCATGTAACTGAGGCAAAAGATAGCTAAGGGTGCTGGTTTCTTCACCTTTACGCACGCGTACGACGGAATAATGGGGGGTTTGCATCTGATCGTTAGGAACGACGATGACTTTCACACCATCCTGACGCTTCTCAATAGCACTCACGGATTCACGCTTTTCGTTCAACAGGTATGAAGCAACCGGAACAGGAACAATCGCGTGAACTTCGTTGGTGTTTTCCTTCAGCGCTTCTTCTTCAATCAGGCGCAGAATCGAGAGAGACAGTGACTCATTGTCACGCACAGTGCCAGTACCGTTACAGCGCGGACACACGTGGTGGCTGGACTCGCCAAGAGACGGGCTCAGACGTTGACGAGACATTTCCAGCAAACCGAAGCGTGAAATACGGCCAATCTGAATACGGGCACGATCCTGACGGACGGCGTCGCGTAGACGGTTTTCAACTTCGCGCTGATGGCGTACCGGTGTCATATCGATAAAATCGATCACGATCAGGCCGCCAAGGTCACGCAGTCGCAGCTGGCGAGCAATTTCATCAGCCGCTTCAAGGTTAGTATTGAACGCGGTTTCTTCAATATCGCCGCCGCGAGTTGCACGAGCGGAGTTAATATCGATAGCGGTCAAGGCTTCAGTCGAGTCAATAACGATGGAGCCGCCGGAAGGCAGGCGTACTTCACGCTGGAACGCAGACTCAATCTGGGATTCGATCTGGTAGTGGCTAAACAGCGGGATTTCACCGGTATACAGCTTAATCTTGCTGCTGAAATCAGGACGACCCAGCGCAGCAATATGCTGTTTAGCGAGATCGAGAATTTTTGGGTTATCAATCAGGATTTCGCCGATATCAGGGCGCAGGTAATCACGGAATGCGCGAACGATAACGTTGCTTTCTTGATGGATTAGGAATGGAGCAGGGCGGCCTTCAGCGGCTTTTTTAATGGCATCCCAGTGTTTCAGGCGGAATGACAGATCCCATTGCAGAGCTTCGGCAGATTTGCCTACGCCTGCGGTACGTACAATTAGACCCATTCCATCTGGCAACTGCAGAGAAGAAAGGGCTTCTTTCAATTCTGTACGGTCGTCACCCTCGATACGACGAGAAATACCACCTGCACGCGGATTGTTCGGCATCAATACCAAGTAGCTACCAGCTAGGCTGATAAACGTTGTTAGCGCTGCGCCTTTGTTTCCACGTTCTTCTTTATCAACCTGAACAATAACTTCCTGACCTTCGCGCAAAACATCTTTGATGTTTGGGCGGCCATGAGAGGAGTAATTGCTAGGGAAATATTCGCGGGCGATTTCTTTGAGGGGGAGAAAACCATGTCGTTCAGCACCGTAATCTACAAAAGCAGCTTCCAGACTTGGCTCAATACGGGTTATTTTTCCCTTGTAGATATTCGCTTTTTTCTGTTCGTGACCTGGGCTTTCAATATCCAGATCGTACAGACGCTGTCCGTCTACCAGGGCAACACGCAACTCTTCCTGCTGAGTTGCGTTAATCAACATTCTTTTCATCTTAAACTTACTCATTTTTTTTGCATTGGCAACTAAGCTGCGGGCAAAATAACGTCCTGACCGAGAGGAAGACCGATGACCCCGAGTCTTATCGCAAAGTCGTCAACCTCACGGTTGTCGCCTGCATAGGGGCGCATATTTCGGTAAGCCTATGTTTCTTAGCGAAAAAACAGCTTTGTGAAACAGAGCACTGTTTATCAGTAGATAACCCTACAAAATATGAGTATTACTGATTCCATGATTTTGGTCAGACTGCTACCCACAGCCCGCTAATTACTTGATTTCACACTACGTCTTACGCCATTGCTGCATTTCTGTGTCATCAAGTAAACGTCAAATCCCGTCGTTTTCCCTGTCTTAATGAGAATAAACGCGGAAATCTTTGTCATTATTCCACTGCAATGCCCTGTATAGCAAGACGACTTTTGCCCTTATCCGGAAGATTCTTGCAGTAGTTCACAACAAGGCTGTCTGGTTGCTCGTATATTAGGCATAATGCGGGCGCAAACGTTCTCTCCACCGTGTCGGCATCGTCTCTTTTTCATTCCTTTCATGATTATCTTCGGCGAGTTCAAAAAAGAAGTGGCATGCAGAGAGTTGCCTCTTTAAAATCGCGCCCATGAATATGAATAACACTTCAGTAAAGTTAGTCACGATTGCCGCCGATGAGGCAGGGCAGCGTATTGATAATTTTTTGCGCAATCAACTGAAAGGCGTGCCAAAAAGTATGATTTATCGCATCGTGCGCAAGGGCGAGGTGCGGGTTAATAAAAAACGCATTAAACCAGAATATAAATTGCAGCCTGGAGATGAGGTTCGCATTCCTCCGGTACGCATTGCGGAGCGAGATGAAGCGCCTGTTTCCGCGAAACTGGACAAAGTTGCGGCGCTCAACGACTGCATTATCTTTGAAGATGATTATTTGTTGGTGCTGAATAAGCCTTCTGGGACAGCGGTTCACGGCGGCAGCGGCCTAAGCTTTGGTGTTATTGAAGGATTGCGCGCGCTGCGCCCTGAGGCACGTTTCCTTGAACTGGTTCATCGTTTGGACCGTGAAACCTCGGGTGTGCTGTTAGTTGCTAAAAAACGCTCTGCTCTGCGTGCACTGCATGAACAACTGCGTATGAAGGGCATGCAGAAAGATTATCTCGCGCTGGTGCGTGGACAGTGGCAGTCGCACTGTAAAGTGGTGCAGGCGCCATTGTTGAAGAACATCCTGCAAAGCGGTGAGCGTATCGTGCGGGTAAATGCCGAGGGCAAACCGTCAGAGACTCGCTTCAAAGTGGAGGAGCGCTTTGAGAATGCTACGCTGGTGAAAGCAAGTCCTGTCACGGGACGTACACACCAGATCCGTGTTCATACGCTGCATGCGGGGCATCCGATTGCCTTTGATGATCGCTATGGCGATCGCGAGTTTGATAGCGAATTGAAAGGCACGGGCTTGGATCGCTTGTTCCTACATGCTGCCGCATTGCGTTTCGAGCACCCGAATACGGGGGAAACCATGCGTGTTGAGGCCCCGTTGGATAAGAAATTGCGCCATTGCCTTGACGTATTGCGCAAGACAAAGGCGTAATACTTTTCTGATTGTTCCTGAATAAGCCGGAGTGACTCCGGCTTTTTTTATGCTCTGTTTTTGCCGTGTAGCAGGGCGTTGTAACCTAATTTACGTAGCATCTCATTGAGCGCAATCAGCGGGAGTCCGATCAGCGCATTGGGATCTCGGCCCTCGAGGCGGCTAAAAAGTAAAATCCCCGCACCTTCACACATAAAGCTTCCCGCGCAACTGAGCGGCATTTCTAGCTCGATATAAGCGCGAATCTCTTCATCACTTAAATGACGAAAATGAACGTGGAATGGTTCGCAGATAATTTCTCTGTGCATGGTGTGGCTATTAACTACGCACAGACCGGTATAAAAGGTGATGATTTTTCCACTGGCCGCGTGCAATTGGCGCTGCGCATTCTCCACTGAGCCCGGTTTACCGACGATATTTCCATCAATAACACACACCTGATCGGAGCCAATAATAAGGCTATTAGGGAATTTATCTGTCAGTGAGAGTGCTTTTTCTAACGCCAAGCGTTGAACCAAGGCAGTTGCGGATTCCCCATTTTTCGGTGTTTCATCGGTATCGGGCGCGGCGCAGAGAAACTCAACGCCAAGCTTTTCAAGCAAAGCTCGGCGGTAAGGCGAAGTAGAGGCTAGAATCAAAGGTGACATATTTTTTCCATAAAGCATGGCGTAATTGAATCTGACATTTTAAACTGTCCGCCGCTCAGGAAGCGAATATTGGAGGGAAAGTGCGCCCACAAGGCCTTTTCCTTTGACTCTCGGTCTTTACAAAGTTAATATGCGCGCCCTATGCAAAAGGTAAAATTACCCTTGACCCTCGATGCAGTTCGTACTGCACAGAAACGATTAGATTACGTTGGTTTCTATTCGTCTGAGCAGGTAACGCGAGTTGCTGAATCTGTGGTCAGTGTGGATAGCGATGTTGCCGTGTCGTTGTCATTTAATATTGATAACCAGCGGTTAGCGGTGATTACTGGTCATGCCGACGTAACGGTAACGTTATGTTGTCAGCGCTGTAATCAGACGTTCCAACAGCAAGTCCATACAACGTATTGTTTCAGTCCGGTCGCCAATGACGAGCAGGCTGAGGCATTGCCGGAAGCTTACGAGCCGATCGAAGTCAACGAATTTGGTGAAGTCGATTTGCTGGCAATGGTAGAAGATGAAATTATCCTCGCCCTGCCGGTAGTTCCGGTGCATGAATCTGAACACTGTGAAGTGTCCGAAGCGGACATGGTATTTGGCAAACTGCCTCCAGAGGCGGAGAAACCAAACCCATTTGCCGCATTAGCCAGTTTAAAGCGAAAGTAATCAAGGAGTAAGGTCAATGGCCGTACAACAGAACAAAAAAACCCGCTCTTGCCGTGGTATGCGTCGTTCACACGATGCGCTGACCACGACTACCGTCTCTGTTGACAAGGTTTCCGGTGAAACTCACCTGCGTCACCATGTCACTGCGGACGGTTTCTACCGCGGTCGCAAGGTTATCGTTAAGTAATACTTTTAGTATTTACAAGGCGATACTTTGACTCGTCTAACCCTAGCGTTAGATGCTATGAGCGGGGATTTCGGTCCTTGCATCACAGTGCCTGCAGCTTTGCAGGCACTGGCCTCTACTTCGTCGCTATACCTTCTGATTGTCGGACAACCCGACGCCATCGCACCTTATCTTGCTAAAGCCGATCCGTCGCTTCAAGAACGTTTGCGTGTGGTTCCTGCTGAGTCTGTAATTCCCAACGATGCTAAACCCTCGCATGCGATCCGTACGAGCAAGGGAACATCGATGCGCGTTGCTCTCGACTTAGTGAAGAATGGTGAAGCGCAGGCCGTCGTTAGCGCGGGAAATACCGGTGCGCTGATGGGGCTGGCAAAAATGATGCTTAAGCCTTTAGACGGTATTGAGCGTCCAGCGTTAATGACGGTTTTGCCTAATCAGCAAAAAAGTAAGACGGTAGTGCTGGACTTAGGTGCTAACGTTGAAAGTAGTAGTGCCATGTTAGTGCAGTTTGCCGTGATGGGTGCGGTAATGGCCGAAGAACTCGTTGGCGTAGCAACGCCGCGCGTCGCCCTGCTAAATATTGGTGAAGAAGAGTGTAAAGGTTTAGACAATATCCGCGAAGCCGCCGCTGTGCTTAAGGGCACGCCAGCGATTAACTATATCGGCTATCTGGAAGGCAATGATTTGCTAACGGGCAAAACAGATGTGTTGGTTTGTGACGGCTTCGTGGGTAATGTTACGTTAAAGACAATGGAAGGGGTGGTGCGTATGTTCCTGTCCCTTCTCAAATCACCGGGAGAGAAGCGCAGACGCTCCTGGTGGTTAAAGTTATTGGGACGCTGGATACAAAAAAGAATTGCTAAGCGTTTCGGTGACTTGAACCCCGACCAGTATAATGGAGCTTGTCTGGTAGGATTGCGTGGCACCGTGATTAAAAGCCACGGCGCAGCGAACCAAAAAGCGTTCGCTGTTGCTATCGAACAGGCTGTGCAGGCGGTGCAAAGGCAAATTCCTCAGCGAATTGCCCTGCGCCTTGAGGCGATATTACCCAAGAGTGATTGATCGTACATGTATACAAGAATTCTCGGTACGGGGAGCTATCTGCCCGTACAAGTGCGTACCAACGCTGATTTAGAACGTATGGTTGAAACGTCTGATGAGTGGATTGTTTCCCGTACAGGTATCCGTGAACGCCGCATTGCAGCGCCGGATGAAAACGTGTCAACCATGGCGTTTGAAGCGGCTAAGCATGCGCTTGAGATGTCTGGGCTTGATAAAGATGAGATTGGCCTGATTGTTGTTGCGACAACGTCTGCGACTCACGCGTTTCCAAGCGCCGCTTGCCAAGTTCAAAATATGCTGGGGATCAAAGGGTGCGCGGCGTTTGATGTTGCTGCCGCTTGTGCTGGCTTCACCTATGCGCTGAGCATTGCCGATCAATATGTCAAAAACGGTGCGGTAAAACATGCGCTGGTGATTGGTTCTGATACGTTGAGCCGCACATTGGATCCTCAAGATCGCGGCACGGTGATTTTATTCGGTGATGGTGCGGGAGCTGTGGTGCTGGGCGCTTCTGACGAAGCCGGTATTTTGTCTACGCACATTCATGCCGATGGCCGTTATGGCGAATTGCTGACGTTACCAAATCGTCAGCGTTATACCGACGATCAAGCATATCTGACGATGGCCGGTAATGAAGTCTTCAAAGTTGCTGTGACAGAGCTAGCCCACATTGTTGACGAGTCTCTTACTGCGAATAACCTTGAACGCAGCGACTTGGATTGGCTGGTTCCACATCAGGCTAACTTGCGCATTATCAGCGCTACGGCGAAAAAGCTGGGTATGACGTTGGATAATGTGGTGGTAACGCTGGATCGCCACGGTAATACTTCTGCCGCATCGGTGCCTTGTGCACTAGATGAAGCGGTGCGCGATGGTCGTATCCAGCGTGGCCAACTGATTCTGCTCGAAGCCTTTGGTGGCGGTTTCACCTGGGGTTCTGCTTTAGTTCGCTTTTAATTGTTAAGCTTTTTCTAATATGAGTGGGATGAAGTTATCCTAAGTGACAGGGTAACTTTGTTCTATTGTGCTGAATTAGAAATAGAATATCAGGAATATAAAAATGTCTAAATTCGCAATGGTATTTCCGGGGCAGGGTTCGCAGACTGTCGGCATGCTGGCCGATCTCGCGACTCAATTTCCGATTGTAGAGCAGACTTTTGCTGAAGCCTCTGATGCTTTGGGCTACGACCT
Organism: Hafnia sp. HMSC23F03; assembly: GCF_001816025.1. NCBI lineage: Bacteria > Pseudomonadati > Pseudomonadota > Gammaproteobacteria > Enterobacterales > Hafniaceae > Hafnia > Hafnia sp. HMSC23F03. The sequence continues at coordinate 164,211 of NZ_KV824232.1, read as the reverse complement.
GTGGAAACTGGTTCAGGAAGGTCCAGCCGAAGAGCTGAATAAAACTTGGCAGACTCAGCCTGCGCTGTTGGCGGCGTCTGTCGCTATTTATCGTGTATGGCAGCAGCAGAATGGCGCGCAGCCTGCGATGATGGCAGGCCACAGCTTAGGCGAGTATTCTGCGCTGGTTTGTGCCGGTGTGCTGGATTTCAAACAGGCGATCCGTCTGGTTGAGCTGCGTGGCAAGCTGATGCAGGAAGCCGTTCCGGCAGGAACAGGTGCGATGTCAGCTATTATCGGTCTGGATAATGACGCTATTGCTAAAGCGTGTGAAGAGTCTGCGCAAGGGGAAGTTGTTTCTCCTGTAAACTTTAACTCGCCAGGTCAGGTTGTTATTGCTGGTAACAAAGATGCCGTTGAACGTGCCGGTGCTGCCTGCAAAGCTGCCGGGGCAAAACGTGCGTTGCCGTTGCCTGTCAGCGTGCCATCACATTGTGCGCTGATGAAGCCTGCGGCTGAGAAGCTGGCCGTTGCGCTGCAGGAAGTGACATTCAATGCTCCGCTGTTTGCAGTGATCAATAACGTCGATGTGAAAGCCGAAACCTCTCCAGAGGCGATTCGCGATGCACTTGTTCGCCAATTGTATAGCCCAGTTCGCTGGAGCGAGTCGGTAGAATTTATGGCAGGTGAGGGCGTTGAGCATCTGCTGGAGGTTGGACCGGGCAAAGTTCTGACTGGCCTGACCAAGCGTATTGTAGACACTATGACTGCAGCAGCGATTAACGATGCCGCATCAGTGTCCGCTGCGCTTGCACAATAAGAAGAGGAAAATGATGAGCTTCGAAGGAAAAATTGCACTGGTCACCGGCGCTAGCCGTGGTATTGGCCGCGCTATTGCTGAAAATTTAGTGGCCCGTGGCGCACGCGTTATTGGCACAGCAACAAGCGATAAGGGTGCTGCAGATATTAGCGCTTACCTTGGTGAAAACGGCAAAGGCTATAACCTAAACGTCGTCGATCAGGCTTCTATTGATGCAGTTTTAAGCGCTATCCGTGCTGAATTTGGTGAAATTGACATTTTAGTCAATAATGCCGGTATTACTCGTGATAACCTGTTGATGCGTATGAAAGACGACGAATGGCAGGATATTTTAGACACAAATCTGACCTCAGTATTCCGTCTGTCAAAAGCGGTTTTACGAGCTATGATGAAAAAACGCTGTGGCCGCATTATCACCATTGGCTCTGTTGTTGGTACAATGGGTAATGCAGGACAAGCAAACTACGCGGCCGCTAAAGCAGGATTGATTGGCTTTAGTAAGTCTCTAGCACGAGAAGTTGCTTCTCGTGGCATTACCGTTAACGTCGTGGCACCTGGTTTCATTGAGACTGATATGACTCGTGCGTTAACGGAAGAACAGCGTGCCGGTATTCTTTCGCAGGTCCCGGCTAATCGCTTGGGTGATGCAAAAGAAATCGCTAATGCTGTTGCTTTTTTAGCTTCAGATGAAGCTGGCTATATCACCGGTGAGACCTTACATGTCAATGGCGGCATGTATATGATCTAAAAATCACGAAAAAAATTTGCGTTTTTTGAGGGAATGACCGCAAAATAGCGCAAAATCGTGGTTTGACCAGCCGGGATTTAGTTGCATCTTTTTCAACTTTCAATACACTACGAAAACCATCGCGAAAGCGAGTTTTGATAGGAAATTTAAGAGTATGAGCACTATCGAAGAACGCGTTAAGAAAATCATTATCGAACAGCTGGGTGTTAAAGAAGACGAAGTCGTGAATGCTGCTTCCTTCGTTGACGATCTGGGTGCTGATTCTCTTGACACCGTTGAACTGGTTATGGCTCTGGAAGAAGAGTTTGATACTGAGATTCCGGACGAAGAAGCAGAAAAGATCACTACTGTTCAAGCAGCAATCGACTACATCGAATCTGCGAACAAGTAATCGAACACATCTAGGCGGTCATTCGACCGCCTACGTTTTTTCCTGCTCTCATAGAGTTTCAAATTAAATTCCCTCCCTGGAGGACAAACGTGTCTAAGCGTCGAGTTGTTGTGACCGGACTGGGCATGTTGTCTCCTGTCGGCAATACTGTAGATTCCACTTGGGATGCTATCGTGGCCGGGCAGAGTGGCATCAGCCTAATCGACCATTTCGATACTAGCGCCTATGCAACGCGTTTTGCTGGCTTAGTAAAGGATTTTAATAGTGAAGACTATATCTCGCGTAAAGATGCACGCAAGATGGACGCCTTCATTCAGTACGGGATCGCTGCCGGTATTCAGGCATTTAAAGATTCTGGGATTGAAGTTACAGAAGAAAATGCTCCACGTATTGGTGCCGCTATCGGTTCTGGTATTGGTGGACTTGGCCTGATTGAAGAAAATCATGGTGCGCTTGTTAAAGGCGGACCACGTAAAATCAGCCCATTCTTCGTGCCTTCAACCATTGTGAATATGGTGGCAGGTCATTTGACCATCATGTTAGGTCTACGTGGCCCGAGCATTTCCATTGCAACGGCATGTACTTCTGGTGTGCACAACATCGGACATGCAGCACGTATGATCGCGTACAACGACGCAGACGTCATGCTGGCAGGTGGTGCAGAGAAAGCGAGCACGCCTCTGGGTGTTGGTGGCTTTGGTGCCGCACGCGCACTGTCAACGCGTAACGATAACCCGCAAGCGGCTAGCCGCCCATGGGATAAAGATCGTGACGGTTTCGTTCTCGGTGATGGCGCTGGTATTCTGGTTCTTGAAGAATACGAACATGCGAAAGCGCGTGGCGCAAAAATTTATGCTGAAATCGTTGGTTTCGGTATGAGTAGCGATGCTTACCACATGACTTCTCCACCGGAAAACGGTGAAGGTGCAGCACTGGCGATGGTGAATGCTTTGCGTGATGCGGGCTTGAATGCATCCCAGGTTGGCTACATCAACGCTCACGGAACTTCTACTCCGGCGGGCGATAAAGCAGAAGCTCAGGCTGTGAAAAGCGTATACGGCGCAGATGCCGGTAAAGTGATGGTGAGTTCTACCAAATCGATGACAGGTCACCTCTTAGGTGCCGCTGGTGCGGTTGAATCTATCTTTACCATTCTGACACTGCGTGACCAAATCGTCGCGCCAACTATTAATCTGGATAACCCAGATGAAGGTTGCGATCTTGACTTTGTACCTGGCGCAGCTCGTCAGGTGAAGGGTCTGGAATATGCGCTGTGTAACTCCTTCGGCTTTGGTGGCACTAACGGTTCTGTGATTTTTCGCAAAATCTAAGTCACGTTAGCGGGTAGCGTTATTATCTGCATAAATCGAATGGCCCTTATGGGGCCATTTTTTTTACCTACGCAATTTGAAACGCTAAAATATGAAAACCACACCGAGATACCGTGTCTTGGGCAGCGTCTGGAGCTTGTAATGTTTTGGCTTAATGGAAAACCTGCAGAGACGATCCCGCTCGACGATCGCGGTTTGCACTACGGCGATGGCTGTTTTACTACTGCCCGCTGTGTGCAGGGGCAAATCGATAATATAGACGCACATTTAAGCCGAATGCAGGTGGCCTGTGAAAAGTTGCTGATCGGCAATGTGAACTGGACCGTGTGGCGAGATGAGTTTCTTTTTGTTGCACAAGCTACCGGAGATGGCGTTGTTAAAGCCATGATTACTCGCGGGAGTGGCGGCCGTGGTTATTCTATCGCGGGTGCCAATCAGCCAAGACGCATTTTCACTCACGGCCCGCTGCCGCCGCAATATTCCCAATGGCAGCAGAGCGGTATTTCACTTGCTGTTAGCCCAATCCGTCTGGGTATCAATACTACCTTAGCCGGTGTAAAGCATCTTAATCGTTTGGAGCAGGTACTGATCAAGGCAAGTCTTGAGCAGACAGACGCGCATGAGGCTTTGGTGCTTGACACCAAGGATAGGCTAGTGGAATGCTGTGCGGCTAATTTGTTTTGGCGTAAAGGAAAGCAGGTTTATACGCCGTCTCTTGAATACGCTGGGGTAAACGGTTTGATGCGCCAACGTATTATGGCTTTGCTAGCGGACAGCGTGTACGAACCAGCCGTGGTTTCCGAACCTATGGAGACATTGCAGGATGCGGATGAAGTTTTTGTCTGTAACTCTTTAATGCCGTTACTGCCAGTAAATGAAGTGGGGGAGTACCACTTCGATTCTCGGCAGTTGGCGAACTATTTATTACCACGGTGTCTTAGCCCCGTGGCGTGAGTAAAGATTGGCGGTTGAATGAAGAAAAAACTGTTTGGACTCCTTGTTGTCTGCATTCTGGTTCTGCTGGTAGCCCTGTTTTGGGGCTATTATCAGGTGCAGAAGTTTGCCCGAACGCCTTTGGCGATCTCTCAGGAAACGCTCTTTAAACTTCCGGCTGGAACGGGTCGCGTTGCGCTTGAAGGGTTATTGGTGAGAGATAAACTGATTACTCATTCTCACTACTTCCCATGGTTATTACAGATAGAACCGAAGCTCGCTAATTTTAAAGCGGGAACGTATCGCATCACGCCGGGGATGACCGTACGTCAGTTTCTTGAGTTGCTGAAAAGTGGCAAAGAAGCGCAGTTTACGGTGCGTTTTATCGAAGGGACGCGTTTACAGGATTGGATGCAGGTGCTTGCCGCATCGCCTAGTCTGAAGCAAAACGTAGCCAATAAAAGCGAGGCTGAAATGGCTAAAATGCTTGGCTTACCCGAAGGACGATCCCTTGAAGGCTGGCTTTATCCTGATACCTATCATTACACCGCAGGTAACAGTGATGAGATGCTGCTTAAGCGCGCCTATAGCCGTATGAACAAAGAAGTCAATGAAATATGGCAGGGTCGCGAGAAAAATCTGCCCTATAAAACGCCGGAAGAATTAGTCACTATGGCGTCTATTATCGAAAAAGAGACGGGGGTGGGCGAGGAGCGCGGTAAAGTTGCCTCGGTATTTATCAACCGTCTGCGTATTGGGATGCGTCTGCAAACCGATCCTACCGTCATTTATGGTTTAGGCAAAGCATACAACGGCAACTTGACGCGGCGCGACTTACTGCAGCCAACCGCATACAATACCTACGTTATATCAGGATTGCCGCCAACGCCGATTGCGATGCCAAGCCGAGCCTCTTTAGAGGCGTCGGCGCATCCGGATAAAACATCCTATTTATATTTTGTCGCTGATGGTAAAGGTGGACACGTATTTACCACCAACTTACAGAGTCATAATCAAGCCGTGCGGGATTATTTGCAGGTGCTAAGGGAAAAGAATGGAAAGTAAGTTCATCGTGATAGAAGGCCTTGAAGGGGCGGGGAAAACGACGGCGCGCGACACCGTGGTTGATGTATTACGCCAGCAAGGGATTCAGGATATCGTTTTCACACGTGAGCCCGGCGGCACGCCATTGGCAGAGAAACTACGCGATCTCGTCAAACAGGGCGTCGAGAACGAAAAACTTACCGACAAAGCGGAAGTGTTGATGCTTTACGCCGCACGGGTACAGCTGGTTGATAACGTGATTAAACCTGCGTTGGCACGTGGTGCATGGGTGGTCGGCGATCGTCACGATCTCTCTTCACAGGCGTATCAAGGCGGTGGCCGCGGTATTGATTCTCGGTTGATGCAGTCGCTGCGCGATACCGTCTTGGGTGATTTCAAGCCGGACTTAACGCTTTATCTGGATTTACCACCGGCGATAGGCCTCGAACGTGCGCGTAGCCGAGGAGCTTTAGACCGTATTGAGCAGGAATCTTTGGCGTTTTTCGAGCGTACTCGTACGCGCTATCTGGAATTGGCCGCGCAGGACGCGAGCATTATTACCGTAGATGCATCACAAACGCTTCCCGAGGTAACCGCAGCGATTCGCTTAGCGCTTGAATCTTGGTTCAAACAGCAGGAGCAAAGCGCGTGAACTGGTATCCGTGGCTGAATGCACCTTACCGCCAACTGGTAGGGCAACATCAGGCTGGACGAGGGCATCACGCTTTGCTGGTTCATGCCATTACCGGGTGTGGCGATGATTCGTTGATGTATGCGCTTGGGCGCTGGCTGATGTGTCAAAGGCCAAACGGGGATAAAAGCTGCGGTGAGTGTCATAGCTGCCGTTTGATGCTGGCCGGCAATCATCCCGACTGGTATCACTTACAACCAGAAAAAGGGAAATCTAGCCTCGGGATCGAGCCTGTACGCCAAATTATCGAGCATCTCTATGCGCATGCTCAGCAGGGGGGCGCAAAAGTCGTTCTCTTGCCATTGGCAGAAACCTTGACAGAAGCGGCGGCCAACGCACTGTTGAAAACGCTTGAGGAGCCACCCGAGAAAACCTATTTCCTCTTAGGCACTCGCGAACCTGCAAATTTGCTGGCTACCTTGCGTAGCCGCTGTTTCTATCTCCATCTTCCCGTTCCTGACGAAGCGCTAAGCCTGCGGTGGCTGCACACACAGCAGCCAGGTGACGAACTGGCGATGCGCACGGCATTACGCCTCAATGGAGGAGCCCCAGTTGCTGCGTTAGCACTGCTTGAGCCAACTATCTGGAAACAGCGCCTTCAGCTATGTCAGGGATTGCAGCAGGCTATTCCTCAGCGTCAATGGATGCAGTTATTGCCGCTGCTGAATCATGACAACGTGGATCATCGTCTCACATGGTTATGTGCATTGTTACTGGATGCAATAAAACTACAGCAGGGTGTCACCACGGCGCTCATGAATTTGGATCAGCAACCGCTGGTACATCAGTTAGCATCAACTCAGGCAACCATAGTGCTGCAACAGCAGCTAGAGCAATGGATTTTCTGCCGCCATCAGCTTCTCACCACCGTTGGGCTGAATCGCGAGCTTATGCTCACGCGTCAGCTGTGCTTGTGGAGCGAGTCTTTCCCTCCTGCCGTGTAGTAACGTCGTTGACGGGCTGCACGGCTAGCTATTTTATCAGGTTATAAATTATGTATTTAGTTGATTCCCATTGCCATCTAGACGGGCTGGACTATGAAAATCTGCACAAAAGCGTCGATAGCGTTTTAGCCGATGCAAAAGCTCGTGATGTGGGTTTTGTGTTGGCGGTAGCAACGACGCTGCCGGGATATCTGGCGATGCGCAAGCAGATTGGTCAGCGCGATAATGTTGCATTTTCCTGTGGCGTACATCCACTCAATCTGGATGGCGGCTATGATTATGATGAGCTGCGTCAGCTAGCTAGCGCGTCAGAAGTGGTTGCCATGGGCGAAACGGGTCTGGATTACTTCTATCAGAAAGACAATATTCCTTTGCAACAAGAGTCCTTTCGCCAGCATATTCGCATCGGTCGTGAGTTACATAAACCGGTGATTGTTCATACGCGAGATGCGCGTCAGGACACATTAGACATTTTGCGAGAAGAGCAGGTGCATGAATGTGGTGGCGTTTTGCACTGTTTCACTGAAGATCAGGACACGGCTCGCCAACTGTTGGATATGGGGTTTTATATTTCATTCTCTGGCATTGTGACTTTTCGTAACGCCGAAGCGTTGCGTGAGGTTGCCCGCTACGTACCGGTTGACCGAATGCTGGTTGAAACCGATTCTCCCTATCTGGCTCCTGTTCCACATCGCGGTAAAGAGAATCAGCCTGCCTATGTGCGCGACGTTGCTGAATATCTTGCGGTGCTTAAAGGGATGACGCCAGAGGCTTTAGCTCAGCAAACGACAGATAACTTTGTTAGCCTGTTTGGAGTGGCTTTGCCGCACCGTGGATAATATCTATTTATTTTATAGCTCGTAATTAATCCATCAAACGCGTATCTTGCTGGTCGAAAATAGCTTTTCAAAGGTTTGATGCGCGTCACATTGGTGATTTTTTTAACATTAAAATACCAAAAGTGTTATTTAGATCTCTGTATTTTCTGAATCGTGACAACCATCAAACACATTGCAGGGTATTTATTTTACGCTGTGTAAAAATTAAGGAAGTGCAATGACACTTCTACTGCGTTCAGGTTCTCTTCCTGCGCGTGGCGTGATTCTCGGGTATACGCGAACGCGCTAATAAAAGAGCACTATTTTATTCAGGAGCACTCTCAACTATGTTTAAAAACGCATTCGCAAACCTGCAAAAAGTAGGTAAGTCGCTAATGCTGCCGGTGTCCGTTTTGCCCGTCGCAGGTATTCTGCTGGGTATCGGCTCCGCCAACTTCACTTGGCTACCCGCAGTAGTCTCACACGTGATGGCTGAGGCCGGCGGTTCGGTATTCGCTAATATGCCGCTGATTTTTGCAATTGGTGTCGCACTTGGCTTTACCAATAACGACGGCGTTTCTGCGCTGGCTGCGGTGGTTGCGTACGGCATCATGGTGAAAACCATGGCAGTGATTGCACCGCTGGTATTGCATATTCCGGCTGCCGAGATTGCCGAAAAGCATTTAGCCGATACCGGTGTGCTGGGTGGGATCATTGCGGGTTCTATCGCAGCCTATATGTTTAACCGCTTCTACCGTATTAAACTGCCTGACTATTTGGGCTTCTTCGCCGGGAAACGTTTTGTTCCGATCATTTCAGGCCTAACGGCCATTGCGTTCGGTATTGCACTGGCCTTTATTTGGCCTCCGGTTGGTTCGGCAATTCAGTGGTTCTCCCAGTGGGCGGCCTATCAAAATCCAAAAGTGGCATTTGGTATTTATGGTCTCGTTGAACGTGCGTTAGTACCTTTCGGCTTACACCATATCTGGAACGTCCCATTCCAATTCCAAGTGGGTTCGTTTACTGATGCGGCCGGTCAGGTATTCCACGGCGATATTCCTCGCTATATCGCAGGTGATCCAACAGCAGGTAAACTGTCTGGTGGTTTCTTGTTCAAAATGTACGGTCTGCCAGCGGCGGCAATTGCGATTTGGCATTCTGCTAAGCCAGAAAACCGCGCTAAAGTGGGCGGAATTATGATCTCGGCGGCGTTGACCTCCTTCCTGACGGGGATTACCGAACCGATCGAGTTCTCGTTCATGTTTGTTGCGCCAATTTTGTATGCTATTCATGCGATTTTGGCGGGTCTGGCGTTCCCTATCTGCATCATGCTGGGAATGCGTGATGGCACGACATTCTCTCCAGGGCTGATCGACTTTATTTTGCAAAGTGGTCACAGCAGCAAAATTTGGTTGTTCCCTATTGTGGGGATTGCTTACGGTTTGGTGTACTACGTTATTTTCCGTGTGCTAATCACCAAACTGAACCTGAAAACACCGGGTCGTGAAGATTCGTCTTCAGAACAGAAAGCCCAGAGCAGTGACGAAATGTCTGCTGCATTAGTGGCTGCATTTGGGGGCAAAGATAATATTACTAACCTCGATGCGTGTATCACTCGTCTACGTGTGAGCGTAGCGGATGTGGCGAAAGTGGATCAGGCTGGTTTGAAGAAACTAGGTGCTGCAGGCGTTGTGGTGGCTGGTTCAGGCGTACAGGCTATCTTTGGTACCAAGTCAGATAACTTAAAAACTGATATGGACGAATATATCCGCAATCACTAATCCGTGAGTGGGGTATAAACACAAAGAAAGGAGGCCATGGCCTCCTTTCTTCTGTTGGTATGAGGGCGATGCAGAATTACTCGAGCAGGTGGCCCATTTTGGCGGCCTTAGTTGACAGATAACGCTCGTTTTTCGGATTACGTCCAACGATAAGAGGGACTCGTTCGGTGATGTTAATGCCCGCTTCGGTCAGAATCTCAACTTTTTTCGGGTTATTTGTCAGTAACCGTACCTGATCTACCCCTAACAGCTTGAACATATCTGCACACAAGGTAAAGTCACGCTCATCCGCAGCAAAGCCAAGTTGGTGGTTTGCTTCTACTGTGTCTGCGCCCTTATCCTGTAAAGCGTACGCGCGGATTTTGTTCAGCAGTCCGATGTTTCTACCTTCTTGACGGTGGTACAACAAGATACCCCGACCTTCTTCTGCAATGTGCTCAAGTGCAGCTTCTAACTGAAAACCACAATCACAGCGTAAGCTGAATAGTGCGTCACCGGTTAAACATTCTGAATGTACACGTGAAAGCACGGGGGTCGAGCCAGATACATCACCATAGACTAAGGCTAGATGATCATGGCCGGTAGCAATTTCTTCGAAGCCGACCATCAAAAAGTCACCCCAAGGTGTCGGCAATTTTGCTTCAGCCACTCGTTTAAGCTGCATGTTGATCTCCACAACTACATCTTTTAGATATTGCCCATTATGGACACCGGTTATTATGTGCTGCCGATGCAGGTGAGTGCAGGCACAACCGAAGTAAATCCGGAAAAACCGAATCTTTAATATGGTGCCTATTTTGCCACAACTATTGGCGATACAGCAGTGTTCGGTGATGACTGCGTCTTTTTTGTTCTAAGCGTTCAATAAAACACCGCGTGATATTTACTGATAGGCTTCATTGATATGGTATTGCTACACTGAATATTCAATGGAAAGAAAGGATTAATTGATGTTACAGATTGCAAAGCGTACCACGGTAGGTCTGATTGTGTTGCTCGCCATGCCCGTGACCGTCTGGATGAGCGGCTGGCACTGGCAGCCAGGTGGTACTGATTACATGCTAAAAGCTCTGTTTGCCATGACAGAAACGGTGACCTCGCCTTGGGGAGCGCTCACCAGTCTCATATTGGGGGGCTGGTTTCTGTGGTGTTTACGCTTTCGGATCAAAGCAACGATTATCTTATTTATTATACTGACAATGACTGTCGTTGTGGGGCAGCAAATAAAATCGACAATTAAAAATTGGGTGCAAGAGCCTCGTCCTTATGTCATGTGGTTGGAAGGTGAACACAATGTTGATGTGAAGGCATTTTATAGCCTCAAACGTGGTGCTCGCGGTGATTTGGTGACTGAACAACTACAGAATGAAACGCGTATCCCGCAGTGGTTAAAAGGCCATTGGGCATTTGAAACCGGTTTTTCGTTTCCTTCAGGGCATACTATGTTTGTTGCAACGTGGACTTTGCTTGCGTTTGGATTGTTACTTCCCCGTCGCCGCTACATTTCGACGTTGGTGATCAGCATTTGGGCCATTAGTGTGATGGGAAGTCGTTTAGTGCTAGGGATGCACTGGCCGCAGGACTTGATTGTCGCAACCTTAATTAGCTGGGCATTAGTGACGGTATCGTGCGCGCTTGTACAACGATTTTGCGGTTCTTTAGACATCAGTGCACCGGAATCTCAAGAGATAAAACATCGCACCGAAGATGAGTAACTTCAAGGAAAACTTGAAGTTTTAGGGGATAATCCCCATATAGTTCTAATACTTATATACTCTCTATTTGAAGGGGATACCTTTGAATCTCAGACGTGAATGGCATGAGACATCATGAGAACTGGGAGTACTGAAACAGGGTTTTAGTGCTGCGTGGGGTTCCCCTACGATATAACTAAATGATAATTTAAGCATTCGGGTGCTGTTTTTTTTGGCATAATTCATCCGGTTAACCTGATTTACAGGAAGAAATGTGAAATATCTGCTAATTTTTTTGATCATCTTGGCTGTTTTTGTGCTTTCCGTCACGTTAGGTGCGCATAACGATCAGACCGTTGCGTTCAACTATTTGATCGCTCAAGGTGAATACCGCCTTTCTACGCTACTTGCGACGCTGTTCGCGGGTGGGTTTATTTTGGGTTGGATTATCTGCGGCTTATTTTATATACGCGTCCGTTTGGGATTGGTTCGTGCCGAGCGTAAAATCCGTCGCTTAGAACAGCAAGCTGCGCCTGCAGAGCCGGATAATCTGGCGCCTCCTGCGACGCTGAAGGAATAGAGACTATGTTAGAGCTGCTGTTTCTGCTTCTTCCCGTTGCTGCCGCCTATGGCTGGTATATGGGACGCAGAAGTGCTCAGCAGGATAAGCAGCAGGAAGCCAGCCGCCTATCGCGTGAATACGTGGCAGGGGTCAACTTTCTGCTTTCTAACCAGCAGGACAAAGCGGTTGACCTGTTCCTCGATATGCTTAAAGAGGACAGTAATACGGTCGAAGCGCATCTTACGTTAGGTAACTTATTCCGCTCGCGTGGCGAAGTTGACCGCGCTATACGAATCCATCAGGCCCTGATGGAGAGTGCTTCTTTGACTTTTGATCAGCGTTTGTTGGCTGTTCAGCAGCTTGGTCGCGATTATATGGCCGCGGGGCTTTATGATCGCGCTGAAGAAATGTTTAATCAGTTGGTCGATGAGCAAGACTTTAAAGTTTCAGCTTTACAGCAGTTATTAATTATTCACCAAGCCACCAGCGATTGGCAAAAAGCGATAGACGTGGCTGAGAAGCTGGTTAAGCAGGGCAAAGATCAGCAGCGCATCGAGATTGCGCATTTTTACTGCGAGCTTTCACTGCAGGCGATGGGGAGCGATGATTTAGAACGAGGCATGGCGCTGTTAAAAAAAGCCGCCTCAGCAGATAAAAACTGCGCGCGCGTGTCTGTGATGCTCGGTCGAATCTATATTGCCAAAGATGAACCCGCCAAGGCGGTCGACGCGTTGGCTCAGGTTTTAGACCAAGACAAAGATCTGGTAAGCGAAGTCTTGCCTATGATGCATGATTGCTATCAGCAGCTCAATCAGCCCGAGCAATGGGTGGCCTTCTTACGTCGCTGTGTAGAGGAAAATACGGGGGCTGCGGCTGAACTTATGTTGGCCGAGGTCTTGGAGCAAAATGAAGGTATCGAGGCTGCACAGGTTTACGTTGGGCGCCAATTACAGCGGCATCCCACCATGCGCACCTTCTATCGCTTGATGGATTACCATTTAGCGGAAGCCGAAGAGGGCCGAGCGAAAGAGAGCCTGCAATTGCTGCGAGATATGGTTGGCGAACAAATTCGTACTAAGCCTCGCTACCGCTGCATGAAATGTGGGTTTACTGCCCACACGATGTATTGGCATTGCCCGTCGTGTCGCGCTTGGGCAACCATCAAACCGATTCGTGGGCTTGATGGGCAGTAATTTAGCGCCTCTCTGCGCTAGGCACATGGTCTAACGCTGTGTACAATGCCCTCCCTGATAAAGGCCTTATTTCATTTACCGCCAGCTTCAGGGAGTTGCCATGTCCATTTCTACGCCATCTCAGGCAAACGTTACCACGTCACCGATCCTAGTTGCTCTTGATTATGCAGATAAAAATGCCGCTTTGGCGTTTGTCGATAATATCGATCCGCGTGACTGTCGCCTAAAAGTGGGCAAAGAGATGTTCACCCTGTATGGCCCGCAGTTGGTTAGCGAGCTACAACAACGCGGGTTTGAAATCTTTCTTGACCTGAAGTTTCACGATATTCCTAATACGGTTGCACATGCAGTTGCGGCTGCGGCTGAGTTAGGCGTATGGATGGTGAACGTCCACGCCAGTGGCGGAGCTCGTATGATGAGTGCAGCTAGTGAGGCACTGGTTCCATTTGGCAAAGATGCGCCGCTGTTGATCGCCGTTACTGTTCTGACGAGCATGGGAGCGGAAGATTTGCGTGGCATCGGCATTGAACAATCCCCCGCTGATTACGCTGAACGTCTGGCTAAACTCACCAAAGCCTGTGGGCTTGATGGGGTTGTGTGTTCAGCTCATGAGGCAACGCGTTTAAAAAATAGCTGTGGTAAAGATTTCAAACTGGTAACACCGGGAATCCGTCCCGAAGGCAGTGCAGCAGGCGACCAACGTAGAATTATGACGCCGGTGGAAGCGGTTAAAGCGGGCGTTGACTATATGGTGATTGGCCGTCCTATTACCCAATCTGCGGCGCCAGCAGAAACATTGCGCTCAATTTTAAATTCTTTAGCTTAAGCAGGAAGTTCCAATACCATGCAGGACAAGAACAGCAGACTGGTTTATTCAACGGATACTGGCCGAATCGATGAAGAAAAAGTGCCAGTGGTGCGCCCGAAAGGGGACGGTATTGTACGTATTCAACGACAAACCAGTGGCCGAAAAGGCAAAGGGGTCTGTCTGATTACGGGGTTAGACATTGATGACGCCGAACTGCAAAAGCTGGCTGCCGAACTGAAGAAAAAATGTGGCTGCGGTGGCGCGGTGAAAGAGGGCGTGATTGAAATTCAGGGGGATAAACGAGACTTGCTCAAGCAACTGTTGGAAGCCAAAGGGCATAAAGTCAAATTGGCTGGTGGCTAAGTGTTACCTCGAAATAGGGCCCACTAATCCCTGTTGTTTTATACGGGCTGAGATGACTCTCAGCCCGCTGCCTATTATTTACCAACCTGATGGCCGATAATTCCGCCGACCGCTGCGCCGCCCACTGTGCCCAACGCGCTGCCATCGGTAAGAACGGCACCGCCTAAAGCACCTGCACCTGCACCGATTGCGGTGTTACGGTCACGTTTAGACCAGTTAGAGCAGGCACTCAGAGAAGCAACCAGCGTCACTGCCAGTGCTGCCGCTGCAAAACGTTTCATAGTTGTATTCATCACTTACTCCTTTTAAGTTTCTGACGATTATATTTCTCTATAAGTATAGGACATGATTTGTGCGAGAAATTAGCTGCTGTATATAGGTTGTCCAATAGGTAGTGCTCGCTAAAATCGTTTTTTGCAAAATATAATTCTGCATAACAGCATGTCATATGTGCGGCTCAGTATATTCATTTGCCAAATTCCTAATAGGTAAATATTCTTATTTTGAATCACTCTCTCTCAGCTTATCGTGCTAAGAACCGCGACTGCCGATGTACCCACGTTTTCTTATTTAGCTAATTCACTCGCACTTTGTAGCCAGTTCTCCCATACCCGAACCGGATGGTGTTCTAGACAATAAGGTTATTAACGCGGGAGATAACTCATGCTGGAACAATTGAAACAACAGGTGCTGGCGGCCAATCTGGCGTTGCCAAAATATGGTCTGGTCACATTCACTTGGGGTAACGTAAGTGGGGTTGATCGCGCAAGTGGACTGATGGTCATCAAACCCTCGGGTGTTGATTACGAAGGAATGGGTATCGATGATATGGTCGTGGTCGATATCGCTTCCGGTGACGTGGTGGAAGGCAAATGGAAACCGTCTTCAGACACTGAAACTCATCGCGGCCTTTATTTGGCATTCCCAAACATTGGCGGAATTGTGCATACGCATTCGAGGCACGCTACGATTTGGTCACAGGCGGGTTTGGATATTCCCGCTTGGGGAACAACACATGCTGATTATTACTATGGCAACATTCCCTGCACACGCTTAATGACTGAGTCTGAGATTCAGCATGATTATGAGTGGAAGACTGGTCAGGTGATAATTGAAACCTTCAAGCCACGTCATCTGAATCCTGATCAGATGCCTGCCGTGCTCGTTCATTCGCACGGGCCTTTTGCTTGGGGTAAGAATGCGTTAGACGCGGTGCATAATGCAGTTGTATTGGAGGAGGTGGCGTATATGGCTATTTTTACACGTCAGCTTAGCCCACAGCTGTCGGATATGCAGCAAGACCTGCTCGACAAGCACTACTTGCGCAAACATGGAGCGAATGCGTATTACGGACAGTAGTGGCAATGGGTATTCTGTTATTAGCAAAAAGAGGGCGCTTATGTGTAATGCCGATCACTTAAGCGCTCTTTTTTTATCCTCTCATCATAAATTAACTAACTGATTTCTTATAAAAATAATCACCCACATCAACAAAATAAGGGCAGATTACAATCTAGCTCAAACCCGTCAGTTCATCGCTTAACTGTTACATTTCTGTTGTCTATTCTCATGGTGATTGTTTTGATGCTAATTAATTATGAGATATAGATCACACAAGAAAGTTTTGTGCGCTGGCTCACATTGAAAGTTTATGTAAAGACGCTGACAATGTTACCGATAACAATTACCGGTAACATTGACGAGGGATATTTATTCGGCGTCAACCAACCATTCAATGTCTGGAGCCAATCTATGAAAAACACACTAAAACCTCACTACGTGTATGTAGTGATGGGCGTATCTGGCAGTGGCAAATCTGCTGTTGCGAGCGCAGTGGCTCAAAAATTGTCGTGTGGTTTCCTAGATGGCGATTTTCTACACCCGCGTAGCAACATTAATAAAATGTCCGAAGGTCATGCGCTGAATGATGAAGACCGTGCTCCGTGGCTGAGTGCTTTGAACGATGCTGCATTTGCCATGCAGCGCACCAACGATGTATCCATCATTGTCTGTTCTGCACTGAAAAAACGTTACCGTGACCGACTGCGTGAAGGTAACGCTAACCTCTCATTTATCTATATGGATGGCGATTTCGACCTCATCGAATCGCGTATGAAAGCCCGTAAGGGACACTTCTTCAAACCTCAAATGCTGGTTTCTCAGTTTGAAGCACTGGAAGTGCCTAACGCCGACGAACAGGATGTTTGCGCCATTGATATCAATCAGCCACTCGACGCGGTCATTGCTGACACGTTGAAACACATCCAACAACGTTCGATTCAGGAATAATTCTGTGGATACCATGACTCTCGTCGGCACTGCTGTCGGCTCTGTACTGCTATTACTCTTTTTAGTCATGAAAGCACGGTTACATGCTTTTGTGGCGCTGATGCTGGTCTCTATTGGTGCTGGTATTTTCTCAGGCATGCCATTGAGCAAAATTACTCAGGCTATGCAGGATGGTATGGGGGGCACGCTTGGCTTCCTGACTATCGTTGTCGCGCTAGGCGCAATGTTTGGCAAAATTCTGCATGAAACGGGGGCGCTGGATCAAATCGCCGCTCATCTGCTGAAAAGTTTTGGCGAAAAACGCGCTCATTATGCGCTAGGGATTGCGGGTTTAGTCTGTGCACTACCGTTGTTTTTCGATGTCGCCATTGTATTGCTGATTGGCGTGGTCTTTGCCGTAGCGCGTCGCACTAACGGTAACGTTGTCAAAATGGCGATCCCGCTGTTTGCTGGTGTGGCCAGCGCTGCCGCGTTCTTGTTGCCAGGCCCTGTGCCGATGTTGCTGGCGGCTCAGATGAATGCTGATTTTGGCTGGATGATTGCTATCGGTTTAGTGGCGGCTATTTTGGGGATGCTGCTAGCGGGCCCATTGTTTGGTAACTTCATCAGCAAACATGTTAGCTGGCCCATGCCAGAGGAAGAGAATGCGCCAGTACTGGATAAGTCTAATATGCCATCGTTTGGTCTTAGCCTGACACTGGTGTTATGTCCGCTGGTGTTAGTTGGGATGAAAACCATTGGTGCGCGTTTTGTTACACCGAATACCTCTTTGTATGATTGGTTAGAATTTATCGGCCATCCATTTACCGCGATTCTGATTGCCTGCCTCATTGTCATCTACGGATTGGCAAAGCCACGCGGCATGAGCAAAGAACAGATCATGTCTATTTGCTCGGCAGCCATTCAGCCTGCGGGGATCATATTGCTGATGACCGGTGCGGGCGGTGTATTTAAGCAAATCCTAGTCGATTCAGGCGTAGGCCCTGCGTTGGGGGATGCGCTGATTGGCGCGGGTTTGCCTATCGCCGTTGCCTGTTTTGTATTATCTGCCGCAGTACGTGTGATCCAAGGTTCTGCAACTGTAGCATGTTTAACAACCGTGGGGTTGGTACTGCCAGTCACTGCTCAACTGGGGTTAAACGGGGGACAGCTGGCGGCACTGGCGATTTGTATCGCTGGTGGTTCAATTGTGCTTAGCCATGTGAACGATGCAGGTTTCTGGCTGTTCGGGAAATTTACCGGAGCCAACGAACTGCAAACGCTAAAAACATGGACCGTGATGGAAACCATTTTGGGAACCGTGGGCGGTATCGTCGGGATGATGGCCTTTACGCTGTTCTAATGGTCAGATGTTGATAAAAAGCCCACGGGGGAAACGCCGTGGGCTTTTTTGTTTCAGGTGACCCGTCCTGAATCATGAGCTACTGGGCGATATGGATACGTCGCTTAATATTTTTCAGATAGGTGGTGATCGTAAACGTCATAATAACGAGCAGCGCCCATGAACTCCATTTGCCGACGTGTACGGCCGACCATGCGCCTAACTGATAGGGATATTTCCAGATCCCAAAGAAAGTGCTGATGTTTTCCGCTAGCCAAATGAAAAATCCAATCAGAATAAAGGACAGCAGCAGTGGCATTTTACGTTCGCGATCGTAAGGTGTGAAAATCACCATGCTACGAGCATAAATTCCTAATATAAAAGCCGTAATGTACCAGCGATAGTCACCGATATAGTGATGAGTGAAGAAGTTTATATAGATCAGTATCGCGATGCCGGTGCTGAAGAGATAGGGCGGGTGGTGACGAATTTTTAGATCGCATAGACGCCATGACTGAATGATAAAGCTACCCACCGAGGCATACATAAAACCAGCAAACAGAGGAACACCAAACAGTTTGGTATAGGCAAAATCGGGATAGCTCCATGACTGTATGCTGCCGGAGGTTTTAAATACCTCAAGCGCAAACCCGACCACGTGAAAAAGAGTGATAGCCTTTAGCTCATCCCAGGTTTCTAACTTACTGGCGACCATCCATAGTTGAATAAGAATGGCGATAATAAATAAGAGATCGTAACGAGCAATATTGAGAAAACCAGCGCGCGGCACAGAAAAAACGGCGATAAAAAATAGGCCAACAAATAAACAGGCGCGTGCTTCTTTCAGTCCAAAGTACCAAAATTCAGTACAGAATCGGCGTATTCCGGTGAGCTCAGGCGCATTTCGCTGGCGGAGCAAATGTTGATCGAGTAACGAGAATGGCGACATGGATGTCCTTATATCATTGGCCATTTTTTAGGAGGAAGATATTAACCTGACCGTATTGGCGCGTCATGAGATTCTAGCGAGATACTCAGCCTAATAACGTAATTCAGAATTAAGCTGTACTACTTGTCATCGCAAGCACATCGACCACAACAACACAGAACCGCAAATTCAACAAAAAATCAACAAAGTAGTAGAAGCTAATAGGTAGCTTCGGTATTCTGCTGACCTTATTTATAATGTGACCTAAGTCACGATTTCTGTCATGAACGGTGACACGAATATTTTTCTTATATCAGGGGCCGCTATGTCAACATCATCATTGCCACCGACACCCGCACCGGTGGCGCACCGCCGCGGCGCTGAAATTGCATTGGCCGTAGGCGGTTTCGGGATCGGCACCGGCGAATTTGCCATTATGGGACTGTTGCCTAACGTTGCCAAAGATCTGGCGATCTCGATCCCTCAGGCCGGACACGTCATCAGTATTTACGCTCTGGGAGTGGTGATTGGTGCGCCAGTCATTGCTACGCTCGCGGCGCGTCTGTCGCGTAGAACGCTACTGTTACTGTTAATGGTGCTCTTCGCCGTGGGGAATATTGCCAGCGCGTTGAGTTCTAGCTATGGAAACCTGATGGTGTTCCGCTTTATTAGTGGATTACCACATGGCGCATACTTTGGCGTGGCGTCTCTGGTGGCGGCTTCGATGGCAGGCGTCGGGCAGAGAGCTAAAGCCGTAGGGCGGGTCATGCTTGGGCTAACGCTGGCAACATTGCTAGGTTCGCCCCTTGCCACATGGATTGGTCAACTAATGGGATGGCGCGCGGCCTTTGTGATGGTTGGGGTTATCGGTGCTCTGACCGCGTTCCTAGTCATGCTGTGGTTGCCGAAAGATAGCGTGGAGGAAGGGGCGAGCCCGCTACGTGAACTGGGGGCGTTGAAGCGTAAGCAAGTTTGGCTAACGTTAGGTATTGCCGCTGTGGGATCGGGTGGCCTGTTTGCGGTGTTTAGCTACATCGCGCCGACACTGATTCATCAAACAGGAATGTCGCCATCTAGTGTGCCTTTGGTGCTGATCATTTTTGGCGTCGGTATGATTTTAGGCAATATTTTCGGTTCGCGTCTGGCAGATCGTTCACTGATGGGCACCATAGTCGGCGTGTTGATCTGGAACGTGGTTATCCTCACCACGTTCTATTTGGTCGCTGATATTGCGTGGGCAACGGTGCTGGTTGTACTGCTCACCGGCGGTAGTTTTGCGTTGGTACCTGCTTTGCAAACGCGCTTAATGGATGTTGCGGAAGATGCTCAAACGTTGGCTGCGGCGTTGAATCATTCGGCGTTTAATATCGCCAACGCGTTAGGCGCATGGTTGGGTGGTGTAAGCATTGCCGCAGGATTTGGCTGGTCTTCGACAGGTTGGGTAGGCGCAGGCCTCGCCGCTGGGGGGATACTGTTGTTTCTGTGGTCTTACTACTCAGATCCTGACATTAAACCTAAAAAATCGCGACGAAATAAAAGTATCCGTAGTATCGAACTTTAACGGTATTTATGGGTTAAACGACGGCGGATTCTGGTAGCAGGTGGCAACTCTATGATTTTGAGCCAGACTATAAATTATTCGCATGTCGAATATTGGCAGCATGACAAGCATCCATAATAGCTATTGCAGTACCCGTGGTGCTACGAGCTGAACAACATCAAGGAGTCCAGATGAAGACCCGAGAACTTGTTTACCTTTTTGATCCCCTTTGTGGCTGGTGTTATGGTGCGTCGCCAAGAATTAGCCAACTGGTCGACGATCCCGATTTTCACGTCACTTTCCGCCCGACAGGTTTGTTTGCTCGCGAAGGCGCTCGAGATATGACGCCTGAATTTGCTCAATACGCGTGGCAAAATGATATGCGGATTGAATCGGCAACTGGGCAAGTATTTAGCGAAGCCTATCGTGAAAATGTGCTGAATCAAGGTGGCGTGTTTGATTCTTTCTCTGCCACGTTAGCATTGATAGCCGCCGAACTCAGCGAGCCTGAGCGCGTTTTCGCCGTGTTGAAAACGTTGCAGCGAGCGCGTTATGTTGAGGGGGTAGATAATTCTAGCAGCAAGGGTGTGGTTGAAATTCTAGAACGTGAGGGTTTTGAAACAGAAGCCTTGGCCGTTTCTCGACCAACAGAAGCATTATTGCGCCGCTATGAACATTGTTTACGTGATACTCAGCGTTTATTAGAACGACATAATGTGAAAGGTGTCCCTGCTCTGGTCGTGGTTGGTGCTCAGGGAGAGCGTTTGCTGCCTTCAGGCAAGCTCTTCACATCTTATGAGGAACTGAAGGCGGAACTGCTGCGATTTGACGAGTTTTGAGTCAGGCAGATTTGCTGGTGTCACAGCCCTGTAAGACCGATTTAGGACTTACGGGGCTGCATTCATAACGCATTGATTTATTGGGCAGTGGTCTGACGCTTTCTACGCACGACCATCACAATGGTTCCCACCAGTCCGCTGATGAGCAAAATGATAGGTAAAATCATCAAACAGGTCATGACCTGATCTTCGTGGCGTTTAACAAACGGAATGTAGCTGATGGCTAAACCAACCCCCGTCACAGAACAAACCCATAGCAATGCACTTAGCCAGTTAAATACCTGAAAACGGGCGTTCTTGAGCCCTGATAAACCGGCGATAGTAGGCAAAATAGTCCGCACAAAAGCCAAGAAGCGACCGACAAGCAGCGCCACTAAACCGTGTTTATGGAACATGTGATAGGCACGCTGATGGTAATGCGCGGGTAACTGCACTAGCCATCCTTGCACCAGTTTGGTATCACCTAACCAACGACCTTGAATGTAACTCATCCAGCAGCCGAGGCTTGACGCAATAATCAGAACGCTGATGGTGGGAAAGAAAGGTAGAACACCTTTGGCGATTAACGCTCCTGCTAGTAATAGCAGGCTATCACCGGGTAAAAATGCTGCAGGAAGAAGCCCGTTTTCCAATAACAGCGTGGTGAATAAAATACCGTAAATCGCCCATATCATTTTAGGGTCGCTTAGTACGGTGAAGTCCTGGGCCCACAGAGCGTGCAGGATCTCTTTAATTACTTCCATTACTCTACCTTTATGACTGCGTACGCTATGTGATCAAAGTGTACTTGGAAAAACCGAGCTCATTGGGTCATTGTAATCTAAATGCCACGAAGTTTCGGAGATACCGCTCATCAATTTACTGCTTATTGATAGTTTAATTGGCAAATAGGCTTATTTTTCAAATGGAGGGTTCCCGTAGCGCTCTTTTGAAAAAATATTCACCTACTTTTCCTGTATTTTACCATGTTTTTAGTATGACAAATGTAAATCTAGCGCAAAATGGATGGCGGTATGTGACAGGTCTTCATCCCTAAATAACAGAAAAGGCACCCTGTGGGGTGCCTTAAGTACGTTGTTTTATTTGCAGGGGAGAGGTGATAGGCTTAGATTTCCGCATTTTGCATCATACGACGCATAGGCTTGATCAGCAGGGCCAGAACCACGGCACAAATCACCAATGCAATAGAGCAACGCGCAAACAGATCTGGCAGCATGTCGAGCTGATCGGCTTTCACTTGCCCACCAATCAAGCCCGCAGCTAAGTTACCTAATGAGCTCGCACAGAACCACAGTCCCATCACCTGTCCACGCATGCGATCGGGTGCCAGTAAGGTCATGGTTGCCAGCCCAATTGGGCTTAGACACAGTTCACCCAAGGTTAACAGTAGAATACTTCCCACTAACCAGAACGGCGAAACGGCTTCACTGGTTGCCAGTACATCCTGCGCGGCTAAAATCATGATGCCGAAACCTGCTGCGGCAAACAGGATGCCGATAACAAACTTTACCATGCTGCTTGGCTGCATTTTGCGGCGACCCAGCGCTGGCCATAACCAGCTAAACAGCGGCGCTAAGATGATAATAAACAGCGCATTCAGGGACTGGAACCAAACGGTTGGGATTTCAAAATCACCAAACTGACGTTGGGTATAGTCGTTGGCAAACAGGTTGAATGAGGTCGGTTTCTGTTCAAACGCTGACCAGAAGAACGCGGCGGAAACCAAAAGAATAAAGCAAACCAGCAAGCGAACGCGCTCTTCGGAGGCCAATCCGGCAAAGGCAAACAGATAAACAAAGTACAGGGTTACCGAAGCGGCAATCACATAAACCATGACGCTGGCGATCAACACAGGATTGATAGGGATAATGCCGTAAGACAGCAGGCCGATCAGTACAATCGCGCCGACGGCCAACAGTGAAATCCAGCGGCCTACGTTTTTACGCTCAACGACAGCGTGATTCCAACTGGAGTCTAAACCGACTTCACGATCGTAACGACGCATAGAAGGCACTGCGAAGAAACGGAAGATCAGCAATGCCACCAGCATTCCCAGGCCACCGATACCAAAGCCCCAGTGCCAGCCTTTTTCGCCGACCAGCAAACCGGTGACCAATGGTGCTAAAAATGACCCTAGGTTAATGCCCATGTAAAACAGCGAGAATCCGCCATCGCGACGGGAATCGCCATCTTTGTACAGGGTGCCGACCATGACGGAAATACAGGTTTTGAATAGACCGGTACCGAGCACGATCAACAGCAGGCCGATAAAGAACAGGGTATTGCCCCATAGCGCGGATAGCGCAATGGCTAAGTGACCGAGAGCAATCAGAATCGAACCATACCAAACGGCTCGGCGCTGTCCTAGCCAGTTATCAGCCAGCCATCCACCAGGCAGAGCGGCGAGATACATGCTACCGGCAAAAATACCGACGATAGCAGAAGCCTGCTCGCGTGGAATGCCCATTCCGCCTTCGAAAACGCTGGCGGCCATGAATAAGATCAGAAGGGGACGAATACCGTAGAAAGAGAATCGTTCCCACATCTCGGTGAAGAACAGCGAACCGAGCGGATAGGGATGACCGAGAAAAGTACGGCCTTGCTGAGTATTATCAGAGGATTGCATGTTGTATTCCCATTAACTATACGCAAAGAACGAGAGCGTATGATTGATAACTTAAAATATAAATATTTAACTTCTTGTATTTATAGCATTTATTAATGAACAATCAGGCTTTTGCCATGTTATTCGTATATTCATTAATAATGCGGGATTTGGAAACTAACATAGATTTGTACGCGAGGTCATCTTTTTATCATCAAAATCGTTATTTTGTGAACAGTTATTTGGTTTTTTGTAACGAAAATGAGGTGTTAAGCAGGGTAAACATCGACGATTGTGAGGTTTTGTTGATGTTAGTCGCTAAGAATCGTTGTCATCGCCATAGCATGTTTTTAATCGAGACGTCAGCCTGCTGGTCAAATACTCTGACCAATGGAATGCTAGTGTGATTTTATATCGCGTAGTCGACAGTGGCGGGATAAATGGGGAGTTTGGTTTTATGGCAAGTTTCACGTGCATGGCGCTTAATGAAACTTGCCGAAGCTAATTCATTCTTGGTGATTTAATCCAGAGTGAAAGTGTTATTTCTAGCGGCGTGTTTTCCGTTATCTCAGCGCTTCATTACGCATAATCGAGTAGCGTCCGCTGCCCAATAACATGATGACAATGCCGCCCATAAAGTACAGCATTTCATTTTCCAGTCCCCATGCGCCGACATCGGTCAAGGTAAAGAACTTACCTGTGCCTACCATTAGAGTGGCAACCAATAAGTTGATGGCATAAATCAACGCGGCAGGGCGAGTGAATAGCCCTAAAATGATCAGAATTGGCGTCACGATCTCACCAATAAATACGCCATAGGCGATAACGCTGGGTAAGCCTTGTTCTTGTAGCATGGCTGAAATCCAACCAATGCCATGCTCAATTTTCGCGATGCCATGGAATAACATGAGCAGGCCAAAAGTGAGTCGTAGCAATAGTTTGCCGCCGTCCTGATGATCGGTTAAACGTGTAAAAGACTGATTTAATGAAGTGATCATTGCTACATCCTTAGTAGGCAGGGCGTTTATCTGCACGAATGGAAAAAGTATTGGGTAAATAGTGTGGGGATTATCGGGCCATTACGGCCCGTAAGTAATCAGAGAATCTTGATGAACAACATCAAATTATCTGTCCAATTACCACTTCATTTCACCGGTATTCACCTTGGCACTGAGCTCTAAGCTCTCAGCATCTTTGAGCGTTGGGTAAGCCTTTTTCATTTCGAGAATGACGGCCTGACTGTTTTTGTTGGTGCTAAGTACCTGCTCAAATTTTTTCAGATAGTCACGGCTAAAGACGATAGCGGCATCGCCTTTTGGTGCGGTTCCCAAATAGTGACCAGGAACGACGGTTTCAGGATGAAGCGCCTGCATGCGGTCTAAAGCCATAATCCAATTTTCACGCGAAGCCTTGGTTTGAGTATCCGCGGTCCAGATATGCTGATTAGCGGAAACGAGCACACCACCCACGACGGCTTTCAGCGATGGGATCCACACATAGGTACGATCTGGGGAAGCGCTATCGAGATCTTGGATAATCAGTTTCTGGCCTTCAAGCACAATCTCATTGCCTGGTAACACATCGGGGGTGATGACTTTCGCTGGAGCCTGATCTTTCATCAGAGGGCCCCAGTATTGCAACTTGGCCTGTTGGGTGGCTTTGATATGCGCTACCGTGGGCTGTGTTGCCACCACTTTAGCCTGTGGGTAGGCCGCCAACAGGGTATCCAAACCAAAATAGAAATCAGGATCTCCGTGGCTGATATAAATCGTAGTCAGCGTTTTGCCACTTTTCTTAATCATATTGATCAGAGCATTAGCATCTTTTTTCTCAAATTGTGCATCAATCAGCACGGCTTCCTTGTCGCCGGTAATGAGCTCTGATGAGACGGGGAATAGGCTGGTCGCGCCAGGATTATAGACCGAAATTTCCAGCGGCTTTGCCTGAGCCGCAAAAGCGGCTCCTGCGAGAATAAGCGACAAAACCAGAGGTTTAACTGCGATGGTGGGTTGCATAATGACAGGCCTTTATTATTAATGTGAGTTATTACTGTTTGGCAGTATATTCAGCATTTAATGAAAGAAATACGTCAGAATGGTAGACATACTGTTAACCAAATCGAGCAAATTGAAGGGGGAAAGACATGGATCGACTCAGCGCGATGCGGGTTTTTGTTTGTGTCGTCGAGCAAGGCAGTTTGAGCCGCGCCGCAGAAAAACTGAATCTGTCACGTGCGATGGTTTCCCGCTATCTGGCCGATTTGGAAAAGTGGATTGGTGGACGTTTGTTACACCGTACGACTCGCAGCCAAAGCTTAACGAGCGCCGGAGAAGAGGTTCTCGCCCGCTGTCAGGCACTGTTATTGCTGAGTGATGAGATTGAACAGATCGTTGATAATAATCAGCAAATGCCGAGAGGGCTGCTGCGTATGACGAGCAGCCAATCGTTGATTCAGGCTTTTCTTACGGATGCCGTATGTGACTATTTAACGTTTAATCCAGCGGCGCAAATTGACATTTGCCGACAGGAAAAAACGCTTAACTTGGTTGATGAACGTATTGATCTCGCCATTCGCATCACCAACCAGCTCGATTCAAATCTCATTGCTCGTCGTTTAGGCACCTGCTATTCCGTGATGTGTGCGTCTCCTGCCTACGCTGAGAGGCATCCTTTGCCTCAAAAAATAGAGCAGTTGAGCAAGCATAACTGCCTAACACATGAGCACTATTCCCATCATCAATGGGGATTCACATACCAAGGGAGTTCGGTTGTGATCCCTGTGAACGGTAACCTGAGTGCCAACTGCGCAACGGTACTCACGTCGGCTACGCTGCGCGGATTTGGTATTAGTTTGCTGCCGCGTTATTTAGTTAATCAACTGCTAGAAGATGGGCAACTACTGGAAGTGTTACCTGACTATCAGCCTGAAACGTTGGGCATATATGGCGTTTATACGTCACGCCAATTCATGCCCGCGACATTACGTGTGTTCCTCGATTTTCTGGTTAGCCGTTTTGCGTCTGACCCGCGTTTTTCCTGATCCGCGCGTAGACGCTAGACTATGTGCGATCATGCCTAAAATGACTAACGTGATACCAAGTAACGATATCGGTGCAGGCAGCGCCGCGCCAAGAAAAATCATTTCGCCAAGTAGGGTAAATAGCACTTCACCAGACTGAGTCGCTTCAACGGCGGCCAGTTGAGTGGGGTCATTGCGCACAATGTTAGTGGCGGCAAAAAAGAGCAGCGTGCCAATCACGCCAGAAAAGAGAGCGACCAGCACCGATTGTTCGACCTGAGTCGTGGAAGGCCATCCTACGCGCTGGTAAGCAACGAGCGAGAGCAGCAGCCAAAACGGCAGACTGGCGAGCGTCATGTTCAAAACACGCTGTAAGGTATCCACGTTGTGATGACAGATATTCATCATCTTACGATTGCCTAGTGGATACAAAAACGCGGCAACAAGTACCGGAACCAGTCCTGCAACGGCCTGAAATACGCTGATATGCTCAGCCTGCTGCCATAGCATCAGGGCAATGCCGAGAAGGATCAGCAGCGACCAGCGTAGTCCATACCACGGGATTTTGTGTCGAGGCTCACCTTTCCCACCAAGCCAGGGAACCAGCAGCGATCCAGCGATAATGGTGAACTGCCACGTTCCGGCGACTAACCAGCCTGGTCCATAGGTGCTGGCGAGGGTAATTAGGGCGTAAAACAGGCCGAACCCTAAGGTACTCCACAGCAGGTAAGTGCCAATATTTTGAGACAGATGACGTAGACTTTGGCGCAGTTGGCCACGCATTGCGACTAAAACGAATAGCATGGGCGCCATAAACCAGAAGCGCAGGCTCGCGCTCCACATCCAGTCACCCCCGCCAATTTCCATTGCGCGGTTTAGAATAAAGGTGAACGCGAAAAATAGGGAGGCGATCACGCCGTACACAATAGCCTGCATTGAGATGTCCGAATTATTTGTTTGAGACGATTGGTGACATTCGCGTACTGAGCTACAATTTTCACCGTACATGTGCGCTATAACGCACAAGGTCAAAGATTAGCACTGTGCGTTATAACGCACAAACAAAAAAGAGAACCTCATGACCGATCTTTCCCTCCATATTGGACAAACATTGCGTGACCTGCGTCAGCAGCGGGGATGGAGTTTAGACAAGACCGCACAGGCGACAGGTGTGAGTAAAGCGATGCTCGGGCAGATTGAACGCGGAGAATCTAGTCCTACGGTGGTGACGCTGTGGCGCATCTCCAGTGGTCTACAAACCTCATTTAGCGAGTTTTTACCCAAACAGTTAACCGACGCGGAACCTGCAAGCCTTCATCATGAGGACGAAGCGATTACCGCTCAAACACTGCTTGGCTATGATCCTCAACTCGGCTATGAGGTGCTGCTGATTACGTTACAGGCAGGTTACATCCACAACTCCTATGCGCATGATAAAGGCGTTGTGGAAGATATTTTGATGATTGAAGGTGAGGTGGAAGTGCAAGTAGAAGGAACGTGGCATCACGTTACCGTCAGCAAGCCCTTACGCTTCTGCGCCGAGCAGACTCACAGCTATCGCAATAGTGGTTCATCGGTCGCAAAATTCCATAACATTGTGCACTATTCGCAGCCAACCAAGATGCAGCTAGAAGTCTGACGAGCAACTATTTTAGATAACCACACACTCTGTCGGTGGAATATTCATCAATGAATATCCATAATCGCCGCCCTATACGATTTCTGCTCGTTATAACTAAAATAGTTGGAGTGGTATCTGACCTGTAAATGCGTGGGCTCGGATGCAGCGACCAGTATGGCGGGGTAACGTTAGCCAGATTCACCTGCAACGCCAAATATAAAAGGAAATGGACACCATGCCAGTGTTACATAACCAAATCTCAAATCAGGAACTGAAAGCCCGCATGCTGGCTGAAACCGAGCCGCGCACTACGGTTTCATTTTACAAATATTGCCGTATCGACGATCCGCAACGCTTTCGTGATGCGCTGTATATCATTTTTCGTGAGCTCAGCGTTTTTGGGCGAATTTATATTGCCCAAGAAGGCATAAACGCGCAGATTTCGGTGCCAGCTAGCCGTTATGGATCTATGAAGGCGGCCCTATATCAGGCTCATCCCGATTTTGACGGTCTGCGAATGAATGTGGCGCTAGATGACGATGGGAAATCATTCTGGGTGCTACGTATGAAGGTGCGCGAACGTATCGTTGCTGATGGTATCGACGACCCAAGTTTTGATGCGACGAACGTGGGGCAATATCTCAATGCAGCAGAGGTCAACGCCATGTTGGACGATCCTGATGCTGTTTTTGTGGATATGCGTAACCACTATGAATATGAAGTCGGCCATTTTACTCACGCCATGGAAGTTCCATCCGATACTTTCCGCGAGCAACTCCCGATGGCGGTGGACATGCTTCAGCAGGATAAAGACAAGAAGATTGTTATGTATTGCACGGGAGGTATCCGCTGTGAAAAAGCCAGCGCCTACATGCTGCATAACGGCTTTAACAACGTTTATCATGTGGAAGGCGGAATTATAGAATACACGCGTCGTGCTCGTGAGCAGGGGCTACCGCTGAAGTTTATCGGCAAGAATTTCGTTTTCGACGAACGCATGGGCGAGCGTATTACCGACGACGTGATATCGCATTGTCACCAGTGCGGGACTCCGTGCGATACGCACACCAACTGTTTAAACGACGGCTGCCATTTACTGTTTATTCAGTGTCCTGCCTGTGCCGAGAAGTACAGCGGCTGTTGTAGCCCCGAGTGTCAGGAGGAAAGTGTATTGCCGATAGAGGAGCAGCGCGCTCGTCGCGCAGGGCGTGAAAACGGCAATATGATTTTTAATAAATCACGCCACAAACCGCTGCGTCTTCGTATTCCCAACCGCGACGAATAATCTATCAGGTGACCTATCAAGCTTTGCCGGAGGACGAAATTCCCAGTTCCCGGCAGGCTTTGCCGATGATTTCGAGCGCCAACCGAATATGTCCCTGCGACAGTGCGCTGAAACCAAACAACATCAGCGTGTCTTGATTTTCTGCCAGATAGGCATTCTCGGAACCGTTACACATGCTGCCTAAGGTGTCGAAACGCACCCCCTCATGTAGGCAACGCTCACGTAGCTGACTTACGGTATCGGCAGATAGCGCGGTTTTTAAGGTGATATGTAAACCTGAAGAGATGCCGAGCAACTTCGCTTGTGGGAAAAGCGCCATTAGGCCTTCACACAATAGTTTTTGCCGCGCGCCGTATTCAATTTCCAGCTTACGCAAATGGCGGTGGTAGCCTTGATCATGCATGAAATCGGCCAAAAATTGCTGATAAAGCCAGCTTGCGCCGTGATTCCACAGCGCTTTTAAATTTAGAATGGGTTCCACCAAGCGCTCAGGACACACCATGAAACCAATTCGCATTCCAGGCCCCAGCGTTTTTGAAAAGCTGCTGAGATAAATCACGTTATTAGCATTTTCTAGCGATTTAAGTGCGGGCAGTGGCTGAGTCCCATAAAGAAACGTGGTGTCATAGTCGTCTTCAATCACGTACGCATTGGAACGTCGCGACCATTCGAGCAGCGTTTTTCGTCGCTCGAGCGGTAACGTTCCTCCCACGGGGTACTGGTGAGAGGGGGTTACATAGGCGAGTGCGCATTGCTGATTTGGTAAGCGCTCTGTTTGTAGACCAAAGTCATCAACGGGAATGGCGTGCCTGTGTGGCGTACAGCTACTGAACAAATTCCATGCACCGGAATAGCAGGGGGATTCAACCGCAATATGCTCCTGCGGCGTTAGCAGCGTGCGCGCGACTAAGGCGAGTCCTTCTTGAACGCCATTAGTAATGATGATGTGGTCAGGGTCGGTATGAATACCACGTGCATTGGCCAGATACTTCACCAGCTCTTGGCGTAGAGACATCAGACCTGCAGGTGGATGGTAGCGCGTCATCAAAAGATGTTTGCTGCGTGACGCCTTATTATTCCAACTGCGCCAACGCTGCCACGGAAATGAGGATTCATCTGGATTTCCCAGACTGAAGAACATCGGGCTATCGACGTCTACATAGGTGTCTGGAGCCTGAGTTTGCAATACGCTTGGCGGATGATCTAAATCACTCTGCGGTGTTTTTATCTCAGGTAGTTCAACGCGAGAAGAGCGGATGACGTTATAGCCAACGCCTGGGCGGCTGGCAATAAACCCTTCAAGCACCAGTTTTTCATATACAGCGGTGATGGTGTTGCGCGAAACCTGTAACTTCTCTCCGAGTTCTCGAATGGATGGCAGCCGTTCTCCATTGGTTAACACTCCGTTGTGTAGCGCCGTATGAATTTGCTGATAAATCTGTTTTTGCAGCGACAATGAGTCGTGGCGATCGAGGTTAAACGACAGCATTCGGAATCCGGATCAAAGAGAGTAAAAACGCCAGTATACGTGATTTTAGCAAGTTGAATGGGGTAACCATCAATATGTTGACACTAAATACATTACAATCAATTAATTACTTATCAATGCATCTCATTCGCGGATCTTGTTTACCCACATTGGTCATGAGAAGCTTTCTTGCGATAATCTATAACGAGTTAGGGTTTCTGAATAGAGACAGCTGGCGAAAAATATTGGGTTAGCAAAGATTGGGGGGTGGAACGCGCCGATCAGGATGCATTTATACAAGGAAATACTATGTCCCGAACTGTACTGAGCGCTCAGGGGACGCGTATCGCGATTATGGCTTCAGCCTTAGTCATTATCTTAGCCGGCGTTCGCGCCGCGTCAGAGATTATTGTGCCATTTCTTCTGGCACTGTTTCTGGCCATCATTCTCAACCCGCTGGTCAAAGTTTTAATGAAGCTACGCCTGCCTCGTTCCGCCGCGGTGGGATTGGTGTTGGTCATCATCATTCTGGGTTTGACGCTAATGATTGGCATGTTGGGATCGTCGTTGAATGACTTTAGCCGAACACTGCCACAATATCGTGGGATGCTCGCCAGCAAATTGGTGGCCTTGCAGCATATTGCAGAGCGATTAAATCTAAACTTTTCCCCCGTAGAGTTGGCAAACCATTTTGATCCAGGTGTGGTGATGAATATGGCGACACGAATTGTTACGCAGCTATCGGGCGCCATGTCGAGCCTGTTTCTGTTGCTGATGACCGTGGTATTTATGCTGATGGAAGTTCCTCATTTGCCTTATAAATTGCGCAAATCCCTATCAAACGCCGATGCAGGAATGGGGAGTATTCAGCGCGCGCTCGACGGTGTAACGCAGTATCTGGCGCTTAAAACGGGGATCAGCCTGATTACGGGCGTAGTGGTATGGCTCATGCTGCATCTGATGGGGATTCGTTTTGCCATGATGTGGGGCGTTTTAGCCTTTGTTCTCAACTATATTCCGAATATTGGGTCGGTGATTGCCGCTATTCCACCGGTTATTCAAGCGCTGTTGTTTAACAGTTTTGGTGATGCTGTCATGGTGGCTTCAGGGTATATCGCCATCAATATGGTGTTTGGCAATATTCTGGAGCCACGAGTTATGGGGCGTGGTTTGGGATTATCAACGCTGGTGGTATTTCTATCGTTGATATTTTGGGGATGGCTGCTGGGGCCGATAGGCATGTTGCTATCCGTACCGCTAACGATTGTCGTGAAAATTCTTCTGGAACTGACTCCGGTTGGCTCTCGGTTTGCCGTTTTACTGGGGGAAGGTATTGACGAGCAGAAAGCGTCTTAGACACTCGCTGTGCTGCTTACCCCCTTCTATTCGTGAAGGGGGAGACGGTAAGAGGGCGGTTTTAAGTGTAGAAAAGGTAAATATCTAACAGGAGTAGCAAAAGCGAAATGGCGAGATAAAAGACCAGATGGCTACGAACATTGTTAATAATCATCTGAATTAATTTGTCAAACATGAGTGCTACTCAAAATTGTCGTTGTGGAAATTATAATTTTTTATATTTCAAATCACAATGTGACACGGATATTTATATCCACTTTTTTGTGACTATTTTGAACAGCATTTTTTCTTGGTGAGGTCGTCATTTTTTGTCAATTTGCCCTGCAATTTCCCTCAAAAAAATGGGCATATTTCTTCCTGATTTCAGCCTGTGATTTACCGCTTTTACATGCTTTGAAAATGGCGGTGATTTTATTTTATTTGATTGAATTATAAGGTTATTTGCTTGATTCTTTTAGGTTAATAACGTCGGGAAATTAGTGAGGGATTATCTTAGACAAAAAGTCAAAAACTTGACCAATGTCACTAAAATGTGTCAATATAAAGATATGTAAAGACCAAGCGAGAAATAAAAAAACAGCTAAGGAGCGATAATTAATACAATAATTTCACCGGTAAAATTAACGAGCTTTCGTTAACGCTGCTGCATAGATCTCGCCTCACGCTGCGATCCTTAAATGTGATTAAGCCGTAATTACGGGGACGCGAAATCTATGGTGCTGCTGAGAATTAATTTAATGCACATCAAGGGTAACTATGACTGATCCTAAAGATACACTCGTATCCAATTCGCGAGAGAATAGCGCGCAACCACATTCTTCACATCTCGCTTTCTGGCGTAAAAGTCAGAAAACAAATCAAAAACCAGAAATGACCGTCGATGACATCACCATCGTAGACCGCAGCATGCTCAAGCGAGCCGTTGGCGCGGCTGCGCTAGGTAATGCTATGGAGTGGTTCGATTTTGGTGTGTACAGCTTTTTAGCCGTCACCATCGGTAAAGTCTTTTTCCCAAGCGGAAGTCCGGCGGCGCAGTTGATTGCGACTTTCGCCGCCTTTGCTGCGGCATTTTTAGTTCGTCCATTGGGCGGAATGGTCTTTGGTCCCTTAGGCGATAGAATCGGTCGCCAGAAGGTGCTGGCCTTCACCATGATTATGATGGCGGTAGGGACATTCTGTATCGGCCTGATCCCTAGCTATGAAAGTATTGGTATTGCGGCGCCTATATTGTTGCTGGTTGCTCGCTTGGTACAAGGTTTTTCGACCGGTGGTGAGTATGGTGGTGCGGCGACCTTTATCGCGGAATACTCCACGGACAAACGCCGCGGATTTATGGGGAGCTGGTTAGAATTTGGTACTTTTGGTGGTTATTTACTCGGTGCGATGTTGGTCACGGGGTTAACCGCAGCGATGCCAGAGGAAACCTTACTTGCTTGGGGCTGGAGAATTCCGTTCTTTATTGCCGCGCCTTTGGGACTATTTGGTCTCTATATCCGCCTGAAACTGGAAGAAACGCCAGCGTTCCAAAAGCATATGGAAAAGCAGGAAGCTATCGAAGAGAGCAAGCCAAAAATGGGGCTGTTCGAAATGATGGGAACCTACTGGCAGCAGATGCTGAAATGTATCGGCTTAGTACTGTTGTTTAACGTTTCAAACTATATGCTGACGTCCTATATGCCGAGTTACTTAACCGGGGTGTTAGGACTGAGCGAATTGAGTGGCCTGATGCTGATTATGGTGGTGATGTTTATCATGATGCCGCTGACGTTACTATGGGGTCACTGGAACGATAGGTTAGGACGTAAACCGGTGATTATGTTTGGTGCGCTTGGTTTAATTGTACTGGCTATTCCATCGCTGATGTTAATTGGCACTGGCAGTATGTGGGCGGTGTTTGCTGGACTCATGATTTTAGGCGTATTGCATACCTGCTTTAGTGGGACCATGCCATCGGCACTGCCTGCGCTGTTCACCACACAAACACGCTATAGTGCGTTGGCCGTCGGCTTTAATATCTCCGTCTCATTGTTTGGTGGTACTACGCCGCTGATTACCTCATGGCTGGTGTCTACCACGGGGAATCATCTGGTACCCGCTTACTATTTGATGGGGGCAGGTGTGATTGGCGCGATCACGGTGATGTTTATGCGTGAAACTGCACGTAAACCGCTACGCGGTTCGGCTCCAGCCGTTGCCACAAAGGCTGAGGCTAAAGCACTGATCCATAAGCTACGCTTACGCCGCCAGCGAAAAGAGCATGACCTTGTTCTACAAAATAACCAAGGTACTGCAAATTAATGCATTGCATCATTTAATTGTTGTATAAATAAGTATGCAATAATTTACATCACGATATAAAAGTATTTGATATAAAAAAGCCCGATAGTTCGGGCTTTTTACGTTTGAATTAAGCTGTTGTTATTCTTGTCGGTGGTGGAAAAATAACATATTTGATAACGTTATAGAGGTAGCAAAACTCTAGACGATTTCTGACATGCATCTTTTCGGTAATATGTTGCTTGTGAACATAAACTGTGCGACTGCATATATTGAGCCTACGCGCAATTTTATAGTTAGGCATTTCTTCCATCCAATATTGGATGATAGAGGACTCGCGTTCAGTGAGCACCGGGTAATCGCCAAAATATTGCTGTAGCGTTTTTTGCAGATTAGGCTTGAGATGAAGGTCTGACAGGGTGGCTAGTAGTGGAATTAGCTTTTGTTTATTAATGATATAGACATGGCAGTCTAGTATCACCGGTCTGGCGCTGTTCGGATATTCAGTATCGATGTATATGAATATTTTAGCTGAAGAGAAATGGCTGAAGAAATTGAGTAGCGTTGAATCTTGCCCATTAATTCGACAATAATCTGTCAGATTTACCAGAATAACATCGGGGTTAGGCATATCATTTTGTTCGGAAGCGTCAATGACTGAATTCACATGGTGAATATTTATAGCAGGTGCTTCCGAAAAAAAACAAGAAATACCTATTCGTGTGTAAAGACATTTGTCTACAATTAATACGTTCATTCATCATCCTTGAAAATAACGTGTTATGTCGAGCACTTGTGTTTATATAATCAAATCCCTTCTAACTTAGTGGTTTTAAACCGTGGTTGTCAATTTAAAAATAACGTTCAAACTGTTTATTGATGATTTTTATTAATACTTGCCCGCATAGGCATGCGGGCAGACAGGCAATAAATTAGAAACGATTAAGTTTGAACGCAGAAAGATCATACGGAACCGGTTTCCCAGCAGCCTGTAGTGCGATAATTTCGCCGAGAACGGTAGCGAATTTGAAACCATGACCGCTTAACCCCGTCACAACGCTGATTTGAGGGGCGTCTGGCAGAGTATCGATAATGAAATCCTCATCGGGTGAAACATCGTAAGTGCAGACTTCACCATGCAAACAAACGCCGACACCGGGTAAGAACCGGCGTAAAAAGCCAAAAACTTCGCTACCATCCTGAGGATTGGAGCCGAACGGACGGCGTTGTTCAGGTGCATCGATCGGCTGGCCGCCGTTGTGTTTGCCGAGTTTCAATCCATCATTGTTGAATGGGAAACCATAGAACTGATCTCCATCGGGAGTTTCAACGGTAAACGCAGGGAATTTATTGTTCTCGCTGTAGCGCCCATCGGCCTGATACCAAGAAAAGACTTTTCGCACCGGCGTCATGGGGAGTTCAGGTAGCAATGTTTTTGCCCAGGTTCCGGCCGTTACTGCTACTCTCGTTGCGCTGAATTCACCCTCGGCGGTAGAGATTTTAACGCCGTCCTGTTCAGGGGTAATGGCAGTCACCGGGCAGTTAAAATGTAACGTCGCTCCCGCTTCAGCTGCTTTCTCATTCAGTAGCCCAACCGCTAATTCTGATTTCAGATATCCCGCGTTGGCTTCCAATATGCCGACGTAATCATCGGGGACAGTCCATTCTGGCCAGCGTTGTTGTAGCTGGCTGGCGTTCATTTTTTCAACATTGAGCTGATATTGCGTCGCGCTGTTTTCTACGTTACGCATGAATTCAGACGTGGCAGGACCGATGTTAAGCACACCGCTACGATGGAAAAGTTGGACGGCGGACACCTCTTCCAGTTTCTCCCAAAGTTGCTGCGCGCGAAGCACTAACGGAACGTACTTTTCACCTTCGCCATAGGCGTGACGGATAATACGAGTATCGCCATGATGGCTACCATGACGATGGGGCGGGGTATGGCTATCGAGCATGAGTACGCTGAGGCCGGACATGGCGGCATAGTAGCCGGCCGCTGCACCGACAGAGCCACAGCCAACGATAGCTAAATCGTACTTCATAGAGGATCCTCCGAGTCATGGCTTGTTCCATGAGTGCGCCATTATTGTTTGAAACCAGTATTGTGTTGTTTCCATCATCAGGAATACACAATATCTACGATCTATTTTACAACCTGATGATAACCTCTGCACCGAAGGCGTAGGGCAATCTAAAGATAAAAAAACACCGCCTTGTGAGGGGCGGTGTTTTAGTGTTGCATAACTATACTAATGTTTAAGGTAATCAATGTCTTGGTATTCCGAGGACTCTATTTTTTCAATTCCGGCTTCAAGGATGTCAATGAGCTGCCGTGCGACATCTGTGGTTAACCACAGCGTGCGATCCACTTCCGCTTTCTCAGGATCTTGATCGCGTGAAGAAAGATAGTGCAGGCGAATCATTAGAGCATCATAGCTATCAACAGTACTAATATCCCAACCAACCACTGGGTGTGTCTGAATTACTTCATCTTTTCCATTCATAAAGACCCCCTATAACATAGTGACTGTCGTGAGCTACTAACCAGGATCTATGTGGCCCATAATGAGTGGGCACTTTCAGTATACGCATCTAACTGTTTGAATGGCGCTTTTTTTCACTCTTTTGTTAAAAAAATGTTTTGTGATGCAGGTTTGGCTAAAAAGTAGACTTTAGCTGACGCGATCGCTGTTAGTAGATGGAATGTCTCCCAGTCCTGAATTACGCGTTTCAAACAGTTCAGCGAGCTTGGCGAAATACTGTTGCGTCTTTTCATCATAGGTTTGGTTGTTGGCTTCTAATTTCAAGCTATGAGTCAGCAATTGGCAGCTTTTTTTCTCGAGTCCGAATGCCAGATAGGAAAAGGCCGTTTCCAACACATTGATTCTTCGTTGCTGATCGTGAATCAGTTCTAGAAGCTCACCAAATGTCATTGCATGTTCAGGGTTGTCGCTGTTCATTACTGCTGGTCCTCTGGTAAATGTCCTAGGGTATGAAATCTAAACCACATGTTTAAGTTAAGCGTAGACCACTCCTT
Organism: Hafnia sp. HMSC23F03; assembly: GCF_001816025.1. Classification (NCBI taxonomy): domain Bacteria; kingdom Pseudomonadati; phylum Pseudomonadota; class Gammaproteobacteria; order Enterobacterales; family Hafniaceae; genus Hafnia; species Hafnia sp. HMSC23F03. The sequence continues at coordinate 126,523 of NZ_KV824232.1, read as the reverse complement.
TATACCAATACCATCAGACAAAGGAGATTTATGAGCGCGAGCAAAAGGCATAACTAGTAAAAAGAATGCTACTTTTCGCTTTTGTAGGATGAAAGGCGATCCATTCAAAGCCGTATCCGCTATAATTTGCGTCCCGTTTTTGGCTGGTTAAGATTTTCATGAATAGTTCTTTGCACCCTTCGACGCTTGAGCGCGCTCCTCAAGTCATCAATATCCCCGCTGGATACTTTGGTATGGTGCTGGGCATCATCGGTATGGGGTTTGCGTGGCGTTACGCATCAACGATCTGGCCGGTATCGCCTCTGGTTGGGGAAGGGCTAGTGGCGGTCGCCACGCTTATTTGGCTGAGTTTAGCGTTTGCTTTTGTATACCGCCTTTTACGTTATCCCTCGTTGGTCGTTGCCGAAATGCGCCATCCGCTGACCGGTAGTTTTGTCAGCCTTTTTCCTGCGACGACCATGCTGGTATCCATTGGGCTAGCGGCTTATCCACAGACGCGTCTTTTAGCCGAAATCCTATTTTCTGTGGGGGCCTGCGTACAGCTGTGCTATGCCGCATGGCAAAGTGCGGGATTATGGCGTGGTGAACATCCGGCAGAGGCCACCACTCCAGGACTATATTTACCAACGGTCGCGAATAATTTCATCAGCGCGATGGCGTGTGGTGCGCTGGGTTTTCACGATTTGGGAATTATGTTTTTTGGCGCAGGCGTATTTTCATGGCTGAGTCTAGAACCCGCAATTCTACACCGGCTGCGTAGTCACGGAGAGATGGCAAAACCGGTGCGTACATCGCTAGGGATCCAGCTAGCGCCTGCGCTAGTGGCATGCAGTGCCTATCTCAGCGTCAACGGCGGGCACACCGATTTTGTCGCCAAAATGCTATTTGGCTATGGTTTGTTGCAGCTGATTTTTATGCTCAGGCTGATGCCTTGGTATTTAAAACAGCCGTTTAACGCGTCGTTCTGGAGTTTTTCATTTGGTATCTCAGCGCTCGCGACCACCGCTTTGCACCTCAGCGTGGGTGAACAGGACGGGTTGTTCGTGGCGCTTGCTGTACCGATGTTTATTTTCACTAACGGGGTGATCGCGCTGCTGATGATTAAAACGCTGATCTTGTTATTACAGGGGCGTTTGATTCCACGTAGCGAAAGGCCGTGCTGTAAGCTCGGTGAATGAAAAATGTCGTTAGCACTAGGTAAAAAAAGCCGGGAAGCGACTCCCGGCCTACGTATTTTATTATATCCGCAGATATCCGTAGAAATAGCCTATGGCTAACGGAGATGGAACTCATAGCCTATTGTCACCCATTACAGGCAGTGAACTAGGCCTATTATTGGCACAAGATTGATATTTTCTTATGCTGTTGAATTGAGTTATTCGCTAAATCCGTTATCGAACCAGTCATCGGCACTTTCCCACGTCTCTTGCAGGACTTCCTCGATGCGTTCTTTATCCGCTTTTAAGCCACCCATAACGGTCAGCGTATTCGAGTTAGTCATTCGTACCTGTACAGCGGTATCAGGATAGATATGGTTTACTCGCTTAGAAAATTCATGGTTTAATGCTTCCAGAGCACCCTCTGGGAGTTTGTTGCGTTTATCCAAAGTTAATTCAATGCGCATGGTCGCCTCCGCATTCACAATATACTGTATATGTATACAGTCACTGTAAATCTAACGCAATACTGTACAAGCAATATTTTTTGATTTCTCAGTCGTTATCACCACACTTTTCCCTGAATCTGCGAACCGCCTCCGGTTTATGCTTCTGCGTAGCACGCCAAATTCGAGCCAGTGCACATTTTCTAATGTTTATGCTGCATATTATGAAACCTAATTGTGATAAAGATCCTAGGTAAACTAGCGATAACTTGGCTATGCAACGCTCCATTGGCGACGTTTTAGTTTGGGTATAGAAGCAATTTTATGTGAAAAACAACAAATAAAAGGATTCTCCATGCGTAAGATTACCTTGGCACTCAGTGCTATCGCTCTTGTGATTGGTCTAAACCACTCGGTACAAGCAAAGATATCAACGGATACGCCGCTTAATGCTGGGGTTACCGTGGCCCAATTGGCGCACCAAATGCCAATTCACTGGGTGTCCGTAGAACAGATTGAGAACAGTTTACAAGGCATTCCTGCGATGGCAGTCGGCTTTGATATTGACGATACCGTACTTTTTTCCAGCCCCGGTTTTTATCGTGGACAGAAGGAATATTCGCCACAAGATCAAAGCTATCTGAAGAATCCTGAGTTTTGGGAAAAGATGAATAACGGCTGGGATAGTTTCAGTATGCCAAAGCAGGTGGGCAAAGATTTGATCGCCATGCATCTAAAACGCGGGGATAGCATCTATTTCATCACCGGACGCAGCCCAACCAAAACTGAAACGGTGACAGAGACGCTGCGCGACGATTTCTCAATTCCGGCTGCCAGTATGAATTCGGTGATCTTTGCAGGTGATTTGCCGGGGCAAAATACTAAGGTGAATTGGATTAAGGACAAGAAGATTAAGATTTACTACGGCGATTCTGATGGCGACATCAACGCGGCTCGTGATGTTGGGATCCGAGGTATCCGCGTGTTGCGTGCTTCAAACTCAAGCTACCAGCCGTTGCCGAAGGCCGGTGCGTTGGGGGAAGAGGTTATCGTCAACTCTGAATACTAATGCATAGATTTAGCGGGGCAGAATGTCTGCTTCGCTAAGTTAATCAACCGGCTTTTGCAGCCAGGTTAAAGTATCAACCAGACTTTCAGTTTTTTCTTCCACCACGCGTAGTGCGTCTGCCATACCTTGGTTATAGAAATGCGCGCCGAGTTCTTTGGCGAAAAAATCCAGCAAAAACTCAGCGTCAAAATCGCCGATTTCCACATCTAATTCGCGTTGCAGATACTTTTGCAGTTTATCCACCATGTGAGCGGTTTGGTCACGGCTGAACGTTATTTCACTCATAGCATGGCCTGATCTTCATAAACGGTATCAACAAGAATATTTTGTTTTTTAAGATGATCTCTATACCCATCGTCAAGGCGATAATCCGTAATGACGCGAGAAATGGCCTTCAGCGGTTGCAGCGGGTTAGGATGAATTTGCCCAAATTTTGACGAGTCGGTAAGTATGATATTTTCCACGCCCTTGGCTAGCACCGTATTGGCAACATCGGCGCGCATCATATCGCGTCCGGTAAAACCGGTTTCGGGATGATAGCCGTCAATACCCAGGAAAGCCTTGCTGAAATAGACCTGCTGAATACATTGGCGGGTGAGTGGCCCAACCATGGTTTCACTTCCTTTTTGATACAGGCCGCCCATCAGGATGACCTCACACTCGGTTTCTTTTAATAAGTGAGCGATATAGGTACTGACCGTGATCAGCGTGACCCGCTTGCGTTCTGCCAAATAGCGAGCCAGTAGGGCGTTGGTGCTGCCGTTTTCGATGAAAATGGTTTCGCCATCGTTGACCAACGAGGCGGCATAGGCGGCAAGCTTCTGTTTTAGGGTGAAGTTAATCATCATTCGAGCATCAACGTCGTCGCTCTCAAAGGCAACGGCGTAGCCATGTATGCGCTTTAGGTAGTTACGTTTTTCCAACAGATTCAAATCCTGACGGATAGTAACTTCTGAAACGCCGGTATTACGTGACAAATCTGCCACGCTGACGCGGCGTAGATCGTTAACATATTGCAGAATGGCTTGCTGTCTTGAATTCATGAGTTCCTTGGCTTAGCGTCGTATTACATCGGTGGCCGCAGCCACCGATGGTTCAGAGATGAGTCGCCACACATCAAAGCGTATGTTCGGTACGGGCGATAATATCATCCTGAGCGTCAGGAGATAAGGCCGTAAAAAAGGCAGAATAGCCTGCGACGCGAACAACGAGGTCGCGATAGTGCTCTGGATGTGCTTTGGCTTCTAACAACGTTTCGCGTGAAACAATGTTGTACTGAACGTGCCAGCCGCGATGGACTTCGAAGAAGGTGCGTAACATCAGCATCAGCTTTTCACGATCGCGAGGAGCTTCGAGCGTTGCCGGATTCAATTTTTGGTTCAGCAATACGCCGCCCAGTATTGCTTGGGTCGGCAACTTAGCCAGTGAGTTAAATACCGCCGTTGGCCCGAGGTGGTCGGTTCCTGATGCTGGACTAGCGCCTTCGGCTAAAGGTGTGTTGGCTTTGCGTCCGTCCGGCGTGGCCTGTGTGGCGGCACCAAAAGGCACGTTGGCGGAAATGGACGACGTTCCCGCATAGTAGGTGCCGCCGATAGGTCCGCGACCAAAGCGGGTATTGTGATATTGCTTCAGCTCCTCAATATAGGTTTGATAAGCACGAACCAGCAGATTATCGACGTCATCTACGTCGTTGCCGTATTTAGGCGCGTTGTTCATCAGGCGCTGGCGCAGCAGTTCTCCGTCTAAACCGTCAAAGTCATTTTCCAATGCGGCGGCCAGTTGTTGTTGACCAATGGCGCCTTGCTCAAACACCAGTTTACGCACGGCGGCTAAGCTGTTACCCAAATTGGCGATCCCAACCTGTAGGCCGGATACCCAGTCGTATTTGGCTCCGCCTTGCTTCACGCTTTTGCCCCTTTCGATGCAGTCGTCAACCAACGCAGAGCAAATGATGTCGTGCGCATTTTCTTCCAGCACGGTATCAACCACACATTCGATTTCGATGGATTTGCGCGTGTAGTAACGAATTTGCTCGTCCCATGCCTGCATGACCTGTTCGAAATCATCAAAATTGCCTTTCGACAGGGCGCGCTCTTGAGGGAGGAAAACTTTGCCGCTGGTGGCATCACGTCCTTGCTCCAGCGCAGCGAGCATCACCCGAGCAAAGTTGATAAAACTCATGCCGGTGCAGCGATACCCCCACTTACCGCCGACGGCGGTTTCAATACAGCCAATTGCGGCATAGTCATAGGCATCCTGCGGTTCAACGCCTAACTTGATAAATTCTGGAATAACAATTTCATCGTTATTAAACGCAGGCATACCGAAGCCACAGCGAATGACCTGCACGCAGGCATCAAGAAAATCATTACTCATTCCCGCATGATAGCGGACGCTGAGATTTGGCTGCGTTGAGCGTAAACGGCCGCAAGACTCTAACACCGCATAGGAGAGGGGATTAACCGCGTCACACGGCTGCCCGTTTAGCAGTGTTTGTCCACCGATGGTGACATTTTGGTACAGCGGGCTCCCCGCAGACGCTTTAGAGTGAGAACCCGAACGGATTTTGTTCACCTCGAGCAGTTTCAGCCAGCAACCCTGCAGAAGCTCAATCGCAAATTCACGGCTGATATGCTGAGTTAACTCCACGTCGCGGCGGTACCACGGATAGAGATATTGATCGAGGCGGCCAAACGAAACCGAATGACCATTGGATTCAATCTGTAATACCAACTGGATGAAATAACAGAGTTGGAGTGCCTGCCAGAATGTTTGCGGTGGCTGATGGGCAATCAGCTCGCAGTTTTCAGCGATATGAATGAGCTCAGATTGGCGCTCGGCACGGGTTTCCTGCTTCGCCATTTTTCGCGCTAATTCAGCATAACGTAAAATGTGCTCGCTCAGCGCGGCTAATGCGATATCGATAGATTTAAGAAACTGCTCTTTATGCAAGTCATCCCAGTCTGTGAGCTGCAAACGGCCACGACGCTCATCGACTTTTTCACGCAGGCCATCCAAACCTTTTTCTAATAACAACGGAAAATTCACCGCCAGATGGGCATCGCCGGAGGTCATATTCCCTTCAGCTTTGATAATGCCCGTCGCTAGCAAGGCTTTCTGCTCATCGGTAAAGATACCGTAGCAGCGATCTTGTACCGTCTGTCCCCGCCACCATGGGCAAATTTTGTGTAATACCGCTTTGTTTTCCGCTGAAACAGAGAACCCTGCGCCAGGACGATCGGCTAACTCATCGATCTCCTGCTCAATCCAACTGACGGTGTATTCTGGGAATATTGGCGCGGCACGGACTTCGCTGGCCTGATTACCAATAATTAATTCATCGTGTTTAATCCAGATCGTGCGCTGCTGCAAATGGTGAGCCAATGCCAGCGCGCGGCGAACGGGTAATGGCTTATCCTGATGATGCTGATACATTGCGGTGTAGTGCTGAGCGCGTTCGGTACATACCGGCGGTTTAGCAATATGGATCAGAGTTTCTTTGTGTGCGCGAATGCGTGGCGACAGCGTAGTCAAATCAAGTTGAGTCATAGCATTATCCTCGTAGCAGAGCCGTTAGACCTTTGTCGCGGGCGTATTGCTGCGCAAAGTCGAGTAACTCTGGGTTATCCAATGGTTTATCCGCGGCTAGATAGGGCATATCCAACAGGCGGTATTTGTTAATACCAAGGGTGTGGTAGGGCAAAAAATGAATTTCGTTTACGCCAAGCTCATTAGCGGCAAAATCGGTGATGGCGCGAATAGACGCTTCATCGGCGTTGAAATCGGGAATAAGCGGTACTCGGATGGTCATATTTACACCGCGCTGGGCAAGACGACAAAAATTATCCATAACGCGTTTTGCAGAACCTTCAGTCCACTGCTTAAAGGTGTCTGCGTTGACGTGTTTGAGATCGGCCAATAGCAGGTCTAGGTACTCAAGACTGGGTTCGATATTGTGCCAAGGCACGTGTAGACAGGACTCTACCGCGGTATGGATTTGGTGCTCATGGCAACGTTTGAGTAATTCAGAACAGGTTTCGGGTTGCATAAATGGTTCGCCGCCGGAGAGCGTTAATCCTCCACCGGTACGCTGATAAAAAGGGGCGTCGCGCATCACGGTGGCCATCACTTCATCCAGATCCAGCGTGGTTCCGCACACAGAGAGCGCGCCAGTGGGGCAGCATTCTTGCAAACGATCTAAATCGGTTTCACTGAGTGCTTCACGGTTGATCGTAATGCCGCTACCGCCATGAAGAATGGCCTGTGGCACACATTGTTCGCATAGCTGACAGCCTTCGATACACAGACGTGCATCAAACAGCACCTGACGTTTACGTGAACGGCTTTCTGGGTTTTGACACCAACGGCAACCCAAAGAACATCCTTTGAGAAATACCACGGTGCGGATACCTGGGCCGTCATGAGTGGAATAGCGTTGCAGGTTGAATAGCATGCGAACTCCGAAGCGTATTAATTGCGCAAATATTACTAACGAAGATTAATGCACTTTCGAATGAAAGTTAGTTTGACATTGATCAACTCGAGATGGGTTTAATGCTTTATAGTGTTCACAATAAGACGTTGAGCACATTTTCGTGAGGGGAAGTAAATGGAACTGTATCTGGATACGGCAGACGTTATTGCGGTGAAAAGATTGGCGCGCGTTTTGCCATTGCAGGGTGTCACCACTAACCCAAGCATCATTGCCAAAGAGGGCAAATCACTGTGGGAAGTTTTGCCGGCGCTGCGAGATGCGTTAGGTGGTACGGGTAAACTCTTTGCGCAGGTCATAGCGAATGACTCCGAGCGCATGGTCACCGAAGCGGTCATGATGACTGAACGCGTCTCTGGTGTTATTGTGAAAATACCGACCACGGCTGAAGGGTTAGCGGCAATCAAGAAGCTGAACACGATGAATATCGCGACGTTAGGCACAGCCGTATACGGTGCAGGTCAAGGCCTGCTGGCGGCAATGGCGGGAGCCGCTTATGTGGCACCTTATGTGAATCGCGTGGATGCGCAGGGCGGTGACGGCATTGGTATGGTGCGCGAATTACATCAGTTACTAAAAATGCATGCCCCTGATTCCCGCGTGCTAGCGGCCAGCTTCAAAACGCCTCGTCAGGCTTTAGATTGCATGCTGGCGGGCTGCGAAGCCATTACGTTGCCTATTGATATCGCCGAGCAAATGCTGCTCAGTCCCGCGGTGCAGTCTGCGGTTGAGAAATTTGAGCAAGACTGGCAAGGAGCCTTTGGTACTAACGTGCTGGGCTAATCAAATATTTGTGTTTTTATAACGCGTTGCAGAAAACGGCATTTTAGGATGCCGTTTTTTGTTTGAAACGTTCAGATTTAATGGGGGGATTTGAACGTATGGCTACGGCAGTGCCTAACTCATTATCCTGTCGTAATAAATAATCGCTTCACACCTATTGCTCATCCTGAGTCTCACAGTCCATATAGTTAATGGTATGGTCACCATCTCGTAAAGAGACTCGCGCATAGTTGCCTAGCTGAGTGATGCTGGCGAATTTTGCGTGAGTATCTAATAAACTATACGAAACACCTCGACTACTGGCGAATACGGTAAAGCTCGTGTATTTGAATAGTTCATCTCCATTGTAGTAAATAGTCTGTTTACCAAAATCAATGTAAACAAAGTTATTTCTCGGTTTATCTGCAATCAAACTTTCACATTTCATTGCAAGACTGCCGCTTAAATCCTGATTCAAATGAAAACGATCCCGCGCATCATTCCCTGCTTCACGCCCTTTGACAAAACTCACACACCCAACGGCAACGACTAACGCGCCAATAATCAGAGTGCTTTTGGTGCTCAACATATTTTCAATCTACCTTCATTATTTAATATACGGCTTGAATGGTTCCGACTTGCACGATTAGCACGTAAACGTGTCTTGGATAGCTGCAAGCACATCCGGTGATAATTTATCAGTGTGTTGGACAATATCTGATGCGCTATAGATTCTCAGAACAGGGAGGTCAGCTAAACCGAGCCCATCACGCGGAACTTGATTACGATTCGCTTCAATTATTTTTTAAATATTATACATAAATACTGCGAATTATTGCGTTACGGTCTCCTGACCGCTTATTTCATCAACAAGAATTGCGACATTTCTTATTCATGAAAAGTGGACAAAATCATCCTGTTCAAAATTAAATACGTCATCACGATCAAGTGAGAACTGAAGGTTGGTGTGTTGGTTCCTAACATGGTGTTGGGTGGCGTATCCGCACACCTAGCTCAGCCTGAATTTAATCGGCAACTGGAACTAGACCTTTTACAGTTTCCTGTGCAACACGCTCAGAAAGCGAAAGCGGCCGTAAAGGTCAAAATATGGAAGGGCAACGACGCGGAAGTGGTCGGTAAGAACGGGTGGGTTACGATTAATGGCTCTCCTGCAGCTATTGAGGAAACCAACGACAAAGCCACCGTTTATAGCGCGGCACCGTTCATGGTCATTATTTACAAAACGGGTAAAGTGGCATTAATGGAAGAGAGGTAGTTTGCGGGGTATCTTTCCCACAGTTGAGCGTGAGTGGGGTGAGATGGCAACTGAAGCCTAATCTTATTTTTAGAACAGAGTGGAAACGCTGACAAATAGACATCATCCAATACTTTCTAGCGGATGCTTAAAGCCTTCTTTACTACCAGTAAGATTATTAGCCGTGCCAAAGATATAATTATTTCCACCCTGTGAGTGAGACCTGACAGGGTGGTTTTCTTTCTATGCCAGAGAGAAATGTAAATGTTAGTACGCTTCTCTGATATCACCGATCACGGTTTGAGCAACAGGGAGAGCGATATTCAGATCGCCCATTGCGCTCATGGCTGGCAATGAAATATTGAGGTCGCCAACATCAGGAGATTTGCCATCTTCTAACGCTGAGGCCTCGACTGACTGTTGGTATTGTGGTTCAGACTTAGGCTGAGGTTTGCGGAAAAATCGTGGCATACCGTTGCCACCATAGACCGTCACCAGCAGGGCGGAAGTCGTCAACACACAGGATGCGCTAATCAAAATACCTGCAAGATCCATACTGTCCTCTGAACATGATTGATAACGATTGTTATTTTAACTCTCATGCCAACTATCAATCCAGATCTAATTGAGTTTTATTCTTATTTGCTACGGAAGTGTTAAGCAGAGATTGAGTTTTTTACATAGAAATGCAGGCATGCAACATAATTACCGCCGCAAGATGAGATGGTTTTTGTGATGAATGATCTATTGTTTCGTATAATCGCGAGCATCAATGCTATATCAGCCATAGTCGATCTGGTATGATGAGCCTATGTTATTAGTGGAATATCGTCGTTACGGAACGTCAAAAATATGGTTATTAAGGCGCAGAGTCCAGCAGGGTTTGCAGAAGAGTATATCATTGAAAGTATTTGGAATAACCGCTTTGCACCTGGATCAATCTTACCAGCGGAGCGTGAGCTATCTGAGCTTATTGGTGTCACTCGCACCACTCTGCGTGAAGTTCTACAGCGTTTAGCGCGAGATGGTTGGTTAACGATTCAGCATGGTAAACCAACAAAAGTGAATAATTTCTGGGAAACCTCAGGGTTAAACATTCTGGAAACATTGGCTCGCCTCGATCACGACAGCGTTCCGCAGCTTATTGATAACCTGTTATCCGTACGCACCAACATCGCTTCTATTTTTATCCGCACCGCGGTTCGCCAGCATCCTGATAAAGTTCAAGAGATTTTGGCACAGGCCGAAACGGTAGAAGATCACGCTGAAGCCTTTACCGATTTGGACTATGGCATTTTCCGTGGCTTGGCATTTGCTTCGGGCAATCCAATCTATGGATTAATCCTCAATGGATTGAAAGGTCTATATACTCGCGTAGGGCGCTATTACTTCTCTAATCCGGACGCGCGTAAGCTTGCGCTGTCGTTTTATGCCAAGCTGAGCCAACTGTGTCATGAGCAGAATTACGAGAAAGTCATGGAGTATGTGCGTAACTACGGTAAAGACAGCGGTGCTATTTGGCATAGCATGCAGGGGTCCATCCCAAGCGACTTGGCTGAAGGCCGTCGCTAGTTGTTGATTGCTTCGTCGTTGATCACATTGCAAATAAGATAGAAAAAGGGCGCATTTAGCGCCCTTTTTGCATTTGGCTAAAGTGCCAAAATATTAAAGCTGGTTGGGCCGAGGAGGGCAACGATCCAACAGCTCAACGTTACCCTCTTCGTTTACCTGCTCTAAATAAACATCAAAACCCCATAGGCGATGCAGATGTTTTAGCACTTCGCGTCGCCCTTTATCCAGCGGCGCCCGATTATGCGGCACATAGCGCAGGGTTAAAGAGCGATCACCGCGCAATGCAACGTTCCACACCTGAATATTCGGTTCATGATTACTGAGATTGTACTGGGCTGAAAGCTGTTCGCGGATCCGATGATAGCCTTCTTCGTTGTGGATTGCGTCAATTTCCAGATAGTTATTTCTATCATCATCCAATACCGTAAACAGTCTAAAATCGCGCATCAGTTTTGGTGATAAAAATTGGCTGATAAAACTCTCATCTTTAAAGTCACGCATGGCAAAGTGCAGCGTTTCTAGCCAATCAGAACCGGCAATGGCGGGGAACCAGTGGCGATCCTCTTCTGTCGGATTTTGGCAGATGCGTTTGATATCTTGGAACATGGCGAAGCCGAGCGCGTACGGATTAATACCGCTGTAATACGGGCTGTTGTAGGCAGGTTGGTACACCACGTTGGTATGGCTGTGTAGAAACTCCAACATAAAGCGATCGCTAACCAAATTTTCATCGTAGAGATGATTCAGGATGGTGTAGTGCCAGAAGGTAGCCCAACCTTCGTTCATTACCTGAGTCTGCTTCTGCGGGTAAAAATATTGGCTTACTTTGCGCACGATGCGCACAATTTCACGCTGCCATGGTTCCAGCAACGGCGCGTTCTTTTCTAGAAAATAGAGAATATTTTCCTGTGGTTCACTGGGAAAGCGTACAGCTTCAACTGCTTGTTCTTCGCGTTCACGACGAGGCAGTGTTTTCCACAAGTCGTTGACCTGACTTTGTAAATACGCTTCGCGTGACTTCTGACGCGCAATTTCTTCTTCCATTGATATTTTCTGAGGTCGCTTGTAACGATCGACGCCGTAATTCATCAATGCATGACAAGAATCCAGCAAGCGTTCGACCTCATCCACGCCATAACGCTCCTCACATTCGCTGATGTAGTGACGAGCAAACAGCAGATAATCGACGATGGAGCTAGCATCTGTCCAACTGCGAAACAGATAATTGTTCTTAAAAAATGAGTTATGTCCGTAACACGCGTGTGCCATCACCAGCGCCTGCATGGTGATGGTGTTTTCCTCCATCAAATAGGCAATACAGGGGTTGGAGTTGATGACAATTTCATAAGCCAACCCCTGCTGACCATGCTTATACAGCTGCTCGGTCTCGATAAATTTTTTCCCAAACGACCAATGGGTGTAGTTGATGGGCATACCGACGCTAGAGTAGGCATCCATCATTTGTTCAGCGGTAATGACCTCAATCTGATGCGGGTAGGTATCCAGTCGATAATGCTTCGCGACGCGATCGATTTGATCTAAATATTCCTGTAGCAACGGGAACGTCCAATCTGGGCCATCACTTAGGGTGGCGGCTTCCCGTGCCTGCTTGCGAGTTGAAATAGTCATTAGCGCATCTCCCGACGAAAACATGATTGTCAGTGGATTCTTTGTCAGCGGATCTATCAGATATGTAGACCCTGTAACAAGCGTAGCTCAAGGGAGAAAAAGCGAGATGTTTTGTCGCGGTACCAGTGACTTAAAGTGGCTTCGTTAGGGCGGTTGGCTCGCTAAAGGGGAGAATCCGGTGGCGATAAAAATGCAATTTATCGGAGTTTTATTTTGCCTTTTAGCTAAATAATTGGTTTTTAGTTTTGCATTTTAAATGGTTTTTAGTGAGGTAGGTGATGGTTGTGCTAGGGAAAGGTCTAGGGGTGAATTCCACAAGTGTGAGAGTAAAAATCACCGTTATATTCCAGATATCCACTCAATAATAGAGAGAGTGAGAGGTTTGTTACTAATGAGTCAGAACTAGCTGCGGTGATAAAAATTTACGCAACATAAAGTAAAAGCCAGATAAGAGCAAAGCCATCACGAATGTCATATGCTTAAGCTAGATGTTGCAAATATGTAATTGATGATATTTTGAAATTCTTTGTTTTTCAATTAATTAAATTTATTTTGGTATTGGAAGCTAAACCCTGTCGATATATCGCAACATTGAAATAATCGTGATTTCATTCACATTTGCAGTAAGAGTTGTTGGTCAGATTTTTATATTTGGTTATTTTTGTGTAACCAGAATATTGTGCTTTTAACCATCGGGATGTGGAGTTGTCTATGCGTATTATCGTGCTGGGGAGTGGGGTAGTCGGCGTCGCGAGTGCTTGGTATCTGGCGCGGGCTGGCCATGAGGTGGTGGTGCTGGATCGACAAGATGGTCCTGCACTCGAAACCAGTGCGGCAAACGCAGGACAAATATCGCCCGGTTATGCTGCACCTTGGGCTGCGCCTGGGGTGCCGTTGAAAGCCATCAAATGGATGTTTCAACGCCATGCGCCTTTGGCTATCCGGTTGGATGGCACTACCGATCAGCTGCGCTGGATGTGGCAAATGCTGCGTAACTGCGATAGCTCGCACTATGCGCTCAATAAATCTCGCATGGTTCGCCTGTCTGAATATAGCCGCGACTGCCTGAAAGCACTACGCGCAGAAACCAACATCCATTACGAAGGTCGCCAAAAAGGGACTCTACAACTGTTTCGTACCGCGCAGCAGTTTGAAAATGCCGCTCGTGACATCGATGTGCTGAAAGACGCTGGCGTTCCCTATCGGTTAATGGAAGCCGCAGAGCTTGGCTCGGTGGAGCCTGCTTTAGCGCAGGTACAGCATAAGTTGACCGGTGGTCTGCAACTGCCTAATGACGAAACCGGTGATTGTCAGTTGTTTACTCAACAGTTAGCGACAATGGCGCAGCGTGAAGGTGTCGAGTTCCGTTTTAACACGTCGGTCGATCGCCTGTTAAAACAGGGAAATCAGATATCGGGTGTGCAATGCGGGAACAACGTTATCACGGGTGATGCCTATGTCGTGGCTTTTGGCTCTTACTCAACGGCACTGTTGCACGACATGCTAGCGATACCGGTTTATCCGCTGAAAGGCTATTCGTTGACCATCCCGATTACGCGTCCGGACGGCGCGCCAGTGTCTACCGTTTTGGATGAAACGTATAAGATTGCTATTACGCGTTTCGACCAACGGATCCGCGTCGGCGGAATGGCTGAGATTGTGGGCTTCAATACACATTTATTGGACGCACGACGTAAAACGCTGGAAATGGTGGTGCGCGATCTCTATCCAAACGGCGGTAATATTGAGCAGGCCAAATTCTGGACTGGACTACGTCCAATGACGCCAGACGGCACGCCAATGGTTGGCAAAACGCCGATCAAGAACCTCTATTTAAATACCGGGCATGGCACCTTAGGTTGGACTATGGCTTGTGGTTCCGGTCAACTGTTGGCGGATATTATTTCAGGCGTCACGCCAGCAATTCCATCTGAAGATCTTTCTGTCGCACGCTATGACAAATCTTTTCGCCAACAGAGCGGACGTAGCCTAAGCGATATTCATACCGCACACTAACAATTAAACACGCCGCGGGAGGATTGCTATTCCTCCTGCGCGGCTGCGGTTCACCTGCATTTTAGGATTATTTTTATAGGAGAGGACTATGCCTCGTCCCATTCGTGCGACCATCGATTTGTCGGCGTTAACTCACAATCTCGATCAGATCCGTCAGCAGACGCCAGAGGCTAAAATCTGGTCGGTAGTCAAAGCAAACGCCTACGGGCATGGGTTAAGTCGTATCTGGCGAGCGTTGGCAAAAACCGATGGCTTTGCGTTACTCGACATCGAAGAAGCGGTTTTACTGCGTGAGCAGGGATGGCAGGGGCCAATCCTGTTGCTAGAGGGGTTCTTTCAACCGCAGGATCTACAACTCATTGATAGATACCGTCTAACCACGACAATCCATAATGAATCACAGTTACAAATGTTAGGACGAGCTCGTTTAAGCGCGCCGGTTGATATCTATCTGAAAGTGAACACCGGTATGCACCGTTTAGGCTTTATGCCTGAGCAATTGATGGCGATTTATCATTCCGCTCGAGCACTGCCGAACGTGGATCAAATTACGCTGATGACCCATTTTGCTAATGCCGATAACCATCTGGGCGTGGAGTCACCGCTGGCTGCGTTTAATGCGGCCGCCGTTGATATTTCAGCACCGCGCTGTTTGGCAAATTCGGCAGCTACGCTGTGGCATCAACCGACGCACGCCGATTGGGTCAGACCAGGTATTGTTCTCTACGGGGCATCGCCAACCGGTCGCTGGCATGATATTGCGGAAAGCCATTTACGTCCGGTCATGAGCTTGCACAGCGAAATTATTGCTATCCAAAACATGCAATCAGGCGATAGCGTTGGCTACGGTAGCCGCTATCAGGCGGTACAACCTCAGCGAATAGGTATTGTGGCCTGCGGCTATGCGGATGGCTATCCACGCCATGCGCCATCGGGAACACCGGTATGGGTTAGCGGGCAACGTACTCAGTTACTAGGCACGGTTTCAATGGATATGCTAGCCATTGATTTAACCGCGTTGCCAGAAGTGCAAATCGGTGAATCTGTCGAGCTGTGGGGGCAAAACCTGCCGGTAGATGATGTTGCGCAGTCCGCAGGGACTATTGGTTATGAATTACTCTGTGCCGTGGCCCCGAGAGTGCCTGTAACGGTGTTATGACGGAAAAGTATCTTGCTTAGCTCAATAAAAAAGAGCGGAACATCTCATGGTGCTCCGCTCTTTTTTTAGGACGGTTAAGCTTGATGAACCGATTTAACGCGCCCCTTTAGTTTGCTGCTCAGTAAGCGCGCAGAGAGCGCGAGCACCGCCCCTAACAGCATCACTAGCGCTAAAGTGGGTTTGGCTGCCATCGGGAGTGCGATGGCGATGAGCGCGATGCAGGATCCTATCGCCATCTGCACAAATCCTACCAGCGCTGACGCAATCCCGGCTTCGTCAGAATAAGGCTCTAGTGCATAGCTAGTGGCAGGCCCCATGATAAAGGCTAAACCCGCACAGGCGCTGGCTACGGGCAGCATATAGCTCAGCCAGTGCTGACTGGCGTCGACTGGCAGCAAGTGCATCCCCGCAAAAAGACCGATGCTACCTAATGCCATTAGCAGAGTCCCCAGCATCAGACAGAACGGGCGACCCGCACGCTGAATCACTTTATTGGCGATGAGGCTGACGAACAAAATCCAAAAGCCGTTGCCACCAAAGATAAGCGAGAACACCAGCGGAGAAAGTTTACCTTCAGTCATGAGTACGGTAGGCGCGAAGGAGACATAGGTGATCGCCATTCCCATCGCGCCAGCGTTAACCAGCGCAAAGCGTAAGAAGCGGCTGTTGCTTAGAATACGAGCATATTGTTTTAACGGAAGACCCTTTACCGGTTTCGTGTCGGCTGGGCGGGTTTCTGGCAACCAAATAGCGATAATGACGAAAACCACGACGGCATAAAACACGAGGAACCAGAACGGAGCGCGCCAGTTAAACAACTCGGCCAGAATGCCGCCGAGTAACGGAGCTAACGCTGGCACAATGTTTAGCGTACCGTTGAGAAAGCCAAATGCTTTCGCCGCTTCGTTACCGTTCAGACGATCGCGAACGCCGCTGAAGCACACCACGCCAGTGCAGCATACGGCGCATCCTTGAATGACGCGAGCGAGCACAAAAATATCCGAAGAGTTGGACAGCGCGGCGACGGTTGAGCCAATGATATACAGGGCAATGCCGATTAGCGCGATAGGACGTCGACCAAACTTATCAACCAGAGGCCCCGCGATAAGCTGTCCCAGTCCCATCACCAAAAGGAACAGTGAGATCGTGGACTGAATGACTTCGTTTTTAACCTGAAAATCCGCGGCAATAGCGGGGATGGTCGGCAGGAAAAGGTCTATCCCCAAAGGGCCAAATAAGACAAGACTGAGCAGGAGCAGAATATAGTTTCGCATAGGTTTATTTTATGTTTTTTGTGGTCAGTTAAGCAGGTGGAACTTATCAGATATTAATGATGATTTTCTAGCGCCGACGGTATCACACGTAAGGAACGGAAGATATCTGAGACATAGCGTGCTTGATGGCAGGCATCGTC
Organism: Hafnia sp. HMSC23F03; assembly: GCF_001816025.1. NCBI lineage: Bacteria > Pseudomonadati > Pseudomonadota > Gammaproteobacteria > Enterobacterales > Hafniaceae > Hafnia > Hafnia sp. HMSC23F03. Next base: position 109,552 of record NZ_KV824232.1, on the reverse strand, counting down.
TAATGGCAAATGTGGAACCCCTTCGAAAGGGCGTGTTTTCTTCGGGTCAAAGCCCAGCGTTCTGGCTAACGTCACTAAAGTGCGAACGTCCTGAGTGCGCCAAAAATCCCACGGACAGGCCATCTCCAACTGCTGGTAGGCATGTTCGAGTATGGTGCAGTCAAACTCTTTACCGTTGCCCCAAACATGGATTTTATCGCTACTGTTGATGTGAATAAATCGGCTAAATTGCGTCAGCGTTTTCTTTAAGGTTTCTGTGCCTGAAAAGGCCTCTTTACGCGCGGCGTCAGACTGCTGCGCCCACCATGCGACGGTATCGGCGCTGATCGTTCGGTTAGGCTGTGGTTTTTGTGGGCTAATTTGAGCAGAAAAAGTTTCGCCCAGCTCTCCTGTCAACGGCTCGAAAAACACGGCGGCAATGGAGAGGATCACCGCGCTCGGGGTGGTATCCAGCGTTTCAATATCCAGCATGAGGTGGTGCATAGCGATCCTAACGTTGATGAGAAAAAAAATGCCCGATAAACGGGCATTATCTGAGCAAAAATGAGCTATACGTTGGCGCGGAAAATAGTCTCTTCGCCCCAAAATAACTCATCTTTATCTGTTTTAGAGAACGCCAGAGGCAATACTTCATCGCTGCCTTCGTCCCAAATTTTTTGTGCTAGAACTTCGTCGTTCTTCGCTAATTCGAAAATAGCGTGTGCGATTTCGATAGAGGTTTCACGTAGACGCGCCCATTCGGCAATATGATGTGGATCTGACATAACGGTCTCCTTAGATACGATCGAAGTAACCTGATCTAGTATGAACCTGTTTTCGCTGGTGGGTTAGTTTTGTCAGGCCAAGTGCTATAAATTTAACCACTTACCTCAGAGTGCATCGACAAAATCCCCGAGCCGCTTGTGTTTTACCTTATCGCAGGTATTCGCATCTAGCCACTGATATATACTTCGATGCCGCTTATTGCTTGAACTATAATCGTCATCTTTCAGGCTTCCGATACGTTGGCTGCTTTTGCTCCCCTAATCACTGACTTATGTAAGCTCATTGGGACTCACTTGCCGCCTGAAATCTATTGAGTGTATAGAGAGACTTTTTGATGACAGCTTTATGGCCAAAATATCTATTGCTGATGGTATGTGCTGCGTCGCTCAGCGGTTGCGGGAGCATCATTAGCCGAACAGTAGGGAAGGGACACGGATATCAATATTATCCGGGAGTACAGTGGGATTTACGCGACAGCCCATGGCGCTATGTGACTGCGCTGGATGTGCCGTTCTCGCTGATTGCCGATACGTTTATGTTGCCATTTGATGCTAAGCATGGCCCATACGACTGAGTTCGTTCTGAATTATTTGCTTTCGACTAATCGTTTACGACGCAGCAGGTTTTCATCTCCGATCAAACGATCGATGGCACTTAATAATAGCGTTTTACGCGCTATGCTGGTTTCCTGATCGGCAGAATGAGCCAGTGAGTTGATTAATTTCCCGTATACGATATCGCCTTCTGCGCCGACTAAATCGCTAACGGCTTCACCAATAATTTTCGAAACTTCACTGCGAAATAAGCTCTGAGCCACATCATCAATCAGCAAGGTATTCATCGGTAAATTCCTGTATGAGTGCTGAAGCGCAGGTGTTTAAGCATGTTTTTTTAATATCGCGTTTAAAACATTGCGCTTCAAGGGATGAATTTTAGTTGTCCAAGATAACAATCGAGCTAGGTAACAAAACCTCAGAAGTATAGCCTTGTTTTCCGCATGCCTATCCCAAATCGGGCTTTTGATAATTTAAAAAATGTTAGCAAACATTTTTATATTTCTGTTGTGACGCAAAAAATTAGCGCTGCTTATTATCCGAGATACTAATACGTTTCCAAGACTTTTTATTAGGTGCTTAATTAACCGAAGTTTTTCTGGAAAATATCCTCAGGTTTATTAAGCCTAAATCGATGTCATCAGAAGTATTATTTCTGCAATAAAATTTTCATCTCCATCCGGTAAAACATCTTCGCCTTCAGAGGTTGTGAGATGAAAGGCATACAAAATTTAATGCAGATAACCCTTCGATGGATGAAAAAATGAAAAAAAACGCGCTGGCAATGATGATGACTTTAGCCGTTGCTTCTTTGGCAACCCCTGTTTTGCATGCCGCAGAAGTTTACAATAAAGATGGCAATAAGCTGGATATGTATGGGCGCGTAAAGGCTGAACACTATCTTTCAGATAATCAGTCGGTGGATGGCGACCAGTCTTATGTACGTTTTGGCTTCAAAGGTGTTACCCAGATTAACGATACCTTGCAGGGTTTTGGTCAGTGGGAGTATCAGATTGCCGCTAACCGCGCTGAAAGCGACGGCGCTACGGGAACCAAAACACGCTTAGGCTTTGCTGGTTTGCGATTCAGTGAGTTTGGCTCATTTGACTATGGGCGTAACTATGGTGCGCTGTATGACGTGGAAGCGTGGACGGATATGATCCCTGAGTTTGGTGGCGACAGCTATACCAAAGCCGATAACTTCATGACAGGGCGCAGTACCGGGCTTGCCACTTACCGTAACCGCGATTTCTTCGGGCTGGTTGATGGTCTGAACTTTGCACTGCAATATCAGGGCAAAAATGAAAACGATCGCGATATTACTAAGCAAAATGGCGATGGTTACTCGCTATCAACCACGTATGAAATTGTCGATGGCATTTCGATCGGTGGAGCCTATGCGTCTTCCGACCGTACTCAGGCTCAGCAGAATTTAGCCTTTGGTCATGGCGATAAAGCGGATGCGTGGACGGCGGGCTTAAAATATGATGCTAATAACGTTTACTTGGCCGCAATGTATGCAGAAACGCGAAATATGACGCCTATTTCAGGGACGGCGGAGATCAATGGCGTGAATACCAGCGTTAAAGGCTTGGCCAATAAAACACAAAACGTCGAGGTGATTGCTCAATACCAGTTTGATTTTGGCCTGCGCCCATCGCTGGGATATATCCAGTCAAAAGGTAAGGATATTGAAGGGGTAGGCGATGCGGATCTGGTGAAATATATCGACGTAGCGGCAACCTATTACTTCAACAAAAACATGTCAGCCTTTGTTGATTACAAAATTAATCAGCTCAATGATAATAATCCGCTGAATTTGAATACCGATGACGTAGTGGCATTGGGGCTGGTTTATCAGTTCTAATTCATTAGCGCACAGCGATAGAACCCCGCCATTTTTAAAAGAATGGTGGGGTGACTATTTAAGGGTTCAGTGAACTGATTTCGATCACCGATGGGGCTGAGTAATATGCTTCTTCCTGATTAGCATCGGCCTGCTTCACAAATTTCCAGCGTATATTATGGAATGGCGCCACGCTGCTGCGATGCGCCACGCTGATCAGGGTGGTATCTGGCAGTTCTTCATTGATCAACTGATAAACGCGCTGCTCGGTTTCTTCGTCCAGAGCGCTGGTGGCTTCGTCGAGATAAAGCACATCGGGCTTAATCACCAAAGCACGGGCAAACGACAGGCGCTGTTGCTCGCCGGGAGACAGTTGGTGTGTCCAGTTCGCTCGAATATCCAATGCCTGATGCAGGTGGTGTAAACGACACGCCTTCAACACCTGTTGTAATTCTTCATCGCTAACGCCTTGTGATCCGCGTGGATAACACAGCGCATCGCGTAGTGTGCCAATCGGCAAATAGCTACGCTGTGGCAGGAACAATACGCTTTTCTTATCGCTGTCTGGCTGAGAAATCTCTCCATGACCATAAGGCCAAACTCCGGCGATAGCGCGTAACAGCGTTGATTTACCACAGCCGGAAGGACCGGTGATAAGGATTTTGTCACCACGGCGTGCGTGTAAATTAACATGGCTGAAGAGTTCATGTCCCTGATGCAGGCACAGCGAAAGATCGCGCGCAATCAGCGAATCGTCGCTGTCACTGGTGACCGTGCGGGAAATAGTATTTGGCTGCTGTTCAATCGCAGAGATGGCCGCATTGAAGCCCGCTAAACGGTTGACACAGGCTTTCCATGATGCCAAATCGGTAAACGCACCAATGAACCACGACAGTGCTCCCTGAACCTGTCCAAACGCGGAAGCCACCTGCATCAATGTGCCGAGCTGAATAGCGTTTGAGAAGTAGCGTGGTGATGCGACCAAAATGGGGAAAATATTGGCGAACTGATCGTAAAACGTTGAAGCGACGTTCAAGCGTTTGGTCAGGCGCATGATCGACCACCAGTTGCTACGGATATTTTCAAATTGACCGCTGAGCTGGTTTTTTTCCTGTTGTTCACCATGATAAAGCGCAATCGGGTCGGCGTTATCACGGATACGGATCAGGCCGAAACGGAAGTTCGCTTCAAAGCGCTCTTGGTCGAAGCTTAGCCCAACCAGTGGACGTCCAATCCACCAAATCAATACTGAGCCCATGCCCGCATACAGCAGGGCAAACCACACCATGTAGCCGGGAATAACGAACTCATGGTCGTTGAGCATGAATGAGATCGAACCGCTGACGGTCCATAGGATCGCAACAAAAGAAAACAGCGTCACCAGACTGGAGAGCAACCCGAGGCTTAACGATAGGGTGCCGTTGGTAAGCGCGTTTAAATCCTGAGATATACGCTGATCGGGGTTATCAATGGTCTGCTGAATTTCCGTGTGGTAATAGGCTTGATGGGACAGCCATTTACTCATGTATTTCTCAGTCATCCAGCGACGCCAGAGCATTTGCAGCCCCTGTGTCAGATAGATCCGATAGATGGCAATGATGATGAAAATCACCGCCAGATAGCTAAATCGGATTAACTGCGCCTTAAACACGGCGTAGTTGCGATTTTGCAGCGCATCGTAAAAGACGCGGTTCCATTCGTTGAACAGAACGTTGATATAAACGCCTGCCAGCGTGAGGGCGATAATCGCAATGAGTCGAGTCCAGGCGCTGACTTTTTCTTCAGAAACCCAATAGGGCTTAATGAGCTGCCACACTTCTGACCAGTGTGTTGTTCGGTGAAGAGGTTGCTGCATAAGACGATATTCCTGATGCAAAAGTGACAAAAAAACTGTTCTCTAGATTGTGACAGACAGCACAATCTCACAAATGTTCAGTTGTAAATGAAGGTGTCAGGGGAGATCGAACAGAAAACCGCCAACGACATTCACAGCTGTGTTGGCGGTTTGGGAGGGACTCAATTCTTATTCACTTGGGCCTGAAACAGTTCTCTAAATACCGGGTAGATATCGTCGGGTTCGCGAATATGCTGCATCGCAAAGTTCTCAAAACGTTGTTGGAGACCTTCGTACTCACGCCATAGCGTTTGGTGCGCTCGGCGGGTGATTTCGATGTAGCTGTAATACCGCACCTGCGGCAGCAATTTATTTGCCAGTAGCTCAGAGCAAAGCGGTGAGTCATCGGCCCAGTTATCGCCGTCGGATGCTTGCGCTGCGTAAACGTTCCACTCGGCCGAGTTGTAACGCTCGCGTACAATTTCATCCATCAGTTTCAGCGCACTTGAGACAATCGTGCCGCCGGTTTCCTGCGAGTAGAAAAACTCCTGCTCGTCCACTTCTTTGGCTTGAGTGTGATGGCGGATATACACGACATCCACGTTTTTATAGGTTCTGCTCAAGAACAAATAGAGCAGGATGTAAAAACGCTTTGCCATATCCTTCGTGGCCTGATCCATCGAGCCGGAGACGTCCATCAGACAGAACATGACCGCTTGACTGGAGGGTTCAGGCCGACGCTCGTAGTTTTTGTAGCGTAAGTCGAACGTATCGATAAACGGAACCCGGTCGATGCGCTGACGCAGATCCGCAATTTCTTTACGAATACGTTCTTCTTCCAGCAGCTGCGCTGGTTCGCTATGACGCAACTGCTCCAGCACGTTCTCCAATTCATGCAGTTCGCGCCGTTTTCCTGCCGTCATCGCCGTGCGACGCGCCAAGGAGTTTTGTAATGAGCGTACCACGCTGATATTGGCGGGTACGCCATTTGAGGTAAAACCTGAACGATGGGTTTTATACTCGGTCAGCTGTTTGTACTGATTCTTCCGTAAATTAGGCAGCGCTAAATCTTCGAATAGAAGATCCAGATATTCGTCTTTGGAAATCTGAAAAACGAATTCATCTTCGCCTTCGCCGTCTTTACTTGCTTCACCTTGGCCACTTCCGCCACCGCCACCACCGCCTTGTGGACGCTCAATGCGGTCGTTTTGCACAAAATGGTCGTTGCCCGGATGGACGCGATGACGCTCGCCGCCGCGTCCTTGATGGAACATCGGTTCGCTGATGTCTTCATTGGGAATGGAAACGGATTCTCCGCTCTCAACGTCGGTCACTGACCGTTTATTTATAGCGTCAGCAATGGAATGTTTTATTTGCGACTTATAGCGGCGTAAAAAGCGCTGGCGGTTGACCATGCTTTTATTCTTACCGTTCAATCGCCGATCAATGAAATAGGCCATATTTCCCCCAAACGACGTTACCGTCTGAAATACGCCGTAATTTCCCGTCTGCCAACTCGGGTGAGCCGTGTCGGCCAATGGCCGACACGGTCTTGGTTACGCGTATTATGATGATTTTCTAACTCGCAGATACCACTCGCACAGCAGGCGAACCTGTTTGCGGGTATAGCCTTTCTCCATCATACGGTCGACAAAATCGTCGTGTTTCTTCTGCTCATCGGTAGAGGTTTTGGCATTGAACGAGATAACGGGTAACAGCTCCTCGGTATTGGAGAACATTTTCTTCTCGATAACGGTGCGCAGTTTTTCGTAGCTCGTCCAGTTTGGGTTATGCCCATTATGGCTAGCGCGGGCACGCAGCACGAAGTTAACGATTTCATTGCGGAAATCTTTCGGATTGCTAATACCCGCTGGTTTTTCAATTTTCTCCAGCTCAGCGTTTAGTGACTCACGGTCAAACAGTTGGCCGGTTTCGGGGTCGCGATACTCTTGATCCTGAATCCAGAAATCGGCGTAGGTGACATAGCGGTCAAAGATATTTTGACCGTATTCGGAATAAGATTCCAAATACGCGGTCTGGATCTCTTTGCCGATGAACTCGACGTATTTCGGGATCAGGTAACCCTTAAGATGCTCAAGGTATTTCTCTGCGACATCCTGCGGGAACTGTTCACGCTCAACCTGCTGTTCAAGCACATAGAACAGATGAACCGGGTTGGCGGCCACTTCGGCATGATCGAAGTTGAATACGCGTGACAGGATCTTAAAGGCGAAACGCGTCGAAAGACCGTTCATCCCTTCGTCCACGCCCGCATAGTCACGGTACTCCTGATATGACTTAGCTTTAGGGTCGGTGTCTTTCAAGCTTTCGCCGTCATACACCCGCATTTTTGAATAGATGCTGGAGTTTTCCGGCTCTTTCAAACGAGACAAGATTGAGAAACGAGCCAACGTTTCCAGCGTACCGGGGGCGCACGGTGCATGATCCAACTCACTGTTGTTAAGCAGTTTGTCGTAGATTTTCATCTCTTCGGAGACGCGCAGGCAGTAAGGCACTTTGACGATGTAAACACGGTCAAGGAACGCCTCGTTGTTTTTGTTGTTACGGAACGTCACCCACTCTGATTCGTTAGAGTGCGCCAAAATAATGCCGTTAAACGGCAGGGCGGAAATGCCCTCGGTGCCGTTGTAGTTGCCTTCCTGAGTCGCGGTCAGCAACGGATGCAGCACTTTGATTGGCGCTTTGAACATTTCCACGAATTCCATCATCCCTTGGTTTGCACGGCATAGCGCACCGGAATAACCATAGGCATCAGGATCGTTCTGGGCATGATTTTCGAGTTTACGAATATCAACTTTACCCACCAGCGCAGAGATATCTTGGTTGTTCTCATCGCCGGGTTCGGTTTTCGCAATGGCAATCTGTTCCAAAATAGACGGCCAGACTTTAACCACTTTAAATTTAGTGATATCGCCACCAAAGTCATGCAGGCGTTTTGCTGCCCACGGCGACATGATGGTGCCGAGATAGCGTGGCGGAATACCATACTCTTTATTCAGAATATTGGCGTCCTCCTGAGGATTGAACAGGCACAACGGATGATCGTTAACCGGACTCCGTTCGCCGTTGGCGCTCAGAACATAAATGGGAACTCGCTGCATCAACGCTTTGAGGCGTTCAGCCAGTGATGATTTACCACCGCCGACCGGCCCCAGCAGATACAGGATTTGTTTTTTCTCTTCCAGACCTTGCGCGGCATGTTTGAGGTACGCCACGATTTGTTCAATGGCTTCTTCCATGCCATAGAATTCTTCAAAAGCAGGGTAGCGGGCTATGACCCGGTTTGAGAACAAACGCGACATGCGGGACTCAAGCGCGGTGTCGATCATGGCAGGCTCGCCGATAGCCATTAGCAGACGCTCAGCGGCGTTAGCATAGGCGCTGCGATCCTGGCGGCAGATGGAAAGGAAATCCTGCAGTGTGAACTCTTCGTCCTTGGCAGCTTCGTAACGCTGGCGATAGTGGTCAAATATGTTCATAGCGATGCCCGTCCTGATAAAATGGTTGGGAACAAAAAAGTAACAGTCTTCATTTTGGGGGTTAAAATTTTGAAACTGTTACCATATTGTTATGAGCGGCTTTCCTCAGTTGGTCAAGTTACCGACAGACAAGATTTGCATAAATGTTTTCGGCGTTTTGAAAAGTATTCAGAGATAAATGCTGGATAAATTTGAGTAAAAAGCGATAAATCCAGCATTTAAGACGAAAAAAATACAAGACTGCCAATATTTTCGCCGAATCCGCTATGACAAATATTTATTTATGCTATTGACGTTATAAGAAATATATAAAAACGACGGCGATAACGAGCCGTGTTTCGGCATAGCCTGTTTGATGAGGTTAATGATTCCGAATGTTCCAACAATTTTGTAAAAAATCGACTTAAAACAAGTTTTTGGTCTACAATCAGCGCGTTGTTTATAGACTATTTAGTTAGGGACAAGAAAAAACGTGAAAACATTAAAATTAACTACGCTAGGGCTGTTAGTGCTGGCAGCGACAAGTGCTGCGCAGGCTGGAACCTGGTCATTGGGCGCATCAGCTTTAGTGAGTCCAGATCCTTATCGCGGCAATAACGATCGCGTATATCCTGTTCCAATTATTAACTATGAAGGCGATGATTTTTATTTCCGCAGTCTGACCGCTGGTTACTACCTGTGGAAGGATGAGCAGAATCAGCTTAGCTTAATGGCTTTCTATAATCCGCTGCATTTTAAAGCAAGCGACAGCGACGATCGCCACATGAAACAGCTGAGCAACCGTCACTCAACCGTGATGGCTGGCGTTGCTTATACGCATAAAGAAGACTGGGGTTCTATCCGTACCTCATTTGCCGGTGACATTCTGGATAACAGCAACGGTTTAATTGCCGATGCCGCGTATTTATTCCCGATCACCGCTGGTGCATGGTCGTTCACGCCGGGCGCGGGTGTGACATGGAATAGCTCTAACCAGAACGATTACTACTTCGGCGTTAGCGGCAGCGAGTCTAACCGTAGCGGCTACAAGCGCTATACGGCTGACGATAGCTGGAACCCATACGTTGAGTTAACCGCTCGCTATCAGATTAACAGCAGTTGGAACGCATTCTTCACTGGTCGTTATATCCGCCTGAGCGATGAAGTTAAAGACAGCCCGATGATTGATAAGAGCTACAGCGGTCTGCTGTGGACGGGTGTGACATACACCTTCTAATCGGTAATACTTAATAACAAGGGACGCATTGAGCGTCCCTTTTTTGTCAGCGAGTCACGTCGGATTAACGCAGTGCATGAGTACGCAGCGTGACAGAGAGGCGAGTCGGGTTATCGACGGAAGCTTTCAGCGGGCTAGTGACATGCGCGGTTTCGACACAGACCATGGTTTTGTAACCGTCGTTTGGCATGTCGGCCATGCTTACAGAGAGTTCAGACCATGGATTCCACGCGACAACATCGGTGTTGTTGTGGTGGTGTACTTCAATCACGCGCTGCAGCGCTTTATCGGTAATGACGCTAAAAGGTTCTGGCGCAGTATAAATGCGGTCGATGCGAGTCGCAAAAGTGAGGTTGCCTTGCTGTTCTCCCGTGCCTGGGTTCACTTTATCGATATATGGAGTGCCTAAGCCACTCACGTCAACACGCGTAATATCACCGATATTGAAGTAGGTGTGCAGCGCCGCGGCATAATCATATTCGCCGTGAGACTCCAACTCCATCTCACATTCTGCGCCTAGCTTGTAGCGGGCAATCAGGCAAAAATCATGTGGCCAGTATTTTTTACTTTCAGCGCTTTGCTCAAGCGTGAAGGTTAAGATCACGCCATTCTCATCTTCGTCATGTGCAGTTAATGTCCACGGCAGATTACGAGCGAAACCGTGCGCAGGCTGTCCTGCTGGGCCAAACCATGGCCAACAGATAGGAATACCTCCGCGAATGGCTACGCCATTTTTGAATGCAGATTCACTGCTCAGCCATAAAACAGGTTTCTCGCCGGACGGTTGCCACGTCAGTAAATGTGCGCCTTGCAAGGTAACCGCAGCACGTACTTTCGGATGATTAACCACGACAACGGGCAGTTCGTCGATCTGGCGTTGGGAAATATAGGGAGTGATTTGTTCTTGAACGGGCAGGGAGAAGATCTTTTCAGACAGATTTTGCTGTGACATTAGATTGGCCTTCATATGCTAGGTGCAAAAACCAAAAAAAAGGGCGACACGAATGTCGCCCTCTCATCAGCTTATCACTAAATTATTTAGAGATGTGAGCGATCAGATCCAGAACTTTGTTTGAGTAGCCAGTTTCGTTATCGTACCAAGAAACCAGTTTCACAAAGTTGTCGTTCAGCGCGATACCAGCTTTAGCATCGAATACTGAAGTGCAAACTTCGCCGTTGAAGTCAGTAGAAACTACGTCATCTTCGGTGTAACCCAGAATGCCTTTCAGTTCGTTTTCTGAAGCGGCTTTCATTGCTGCACAGATGTCTTTGTAAGACGCTGGTTTTTCCAGACGTGCAGTCAGGTCAACAACGGAAACGTTAGGGGTAGGAACGCGGAACGCCATACCAGTCAGTTTACCGTTCAGCTCAGGGATAACTTTACCTACAGCTTTAGCAGCACCGGTAGAAGAAGGGATGATGTTCTGGGATGCGCCGCGGCCGCCGCGCCAGTCTTTGTGAGACGGGCCATCAACAGTTTTCTGAGTAGCGGTGGTAGCGTGAACAGTGGTCATCAGCGCTTCAACGATACCGAACTTGTCGTTCAGAACTTTAGCCAGTGGAGCCAGGCAGTTAGTGGTGCAAGATGCGTTAGAAACGATATCTTGGCCAGCGTAAGTTTTATCGTTTACACCCATAACGAACATAGGGGTGTTGTCTTTAGAAGGACCAGTCAGAACGACTTTCTTAGCACCAGCAGCGATGTGCTTACGTGCAGTTTCGTCAGTCAGGAACAGGCCGGTAGCTTCAGCAACAACGTCAACGTTGACTTCGTTCCACTTCAGGTTAGCCGGATCACGTTCTGCGGTAACACGGATAGTTTTGCCGTTAACGACCAAGTGGCCATCTTTAACTTCAACAGTGCCGTTGAAACGACCGTGAGTAGAGTCGTACTTCAGCATGTAAGCCATATACTCAGCGTCTAACAGGTCGTTGATTGCAACGATTTCGATGTCAGAACGTTCTTGAGCAGCACGGAAAACAATACGGCCGATACGGCCAAAACCGTTGATACCTACTTTGATAGTCATATATTCCACCAGCTATTGGTTAGTGAATATTCCCGTCCTAATTCATGTTGCATGTGCGTTGGCTGCTTTTGTTTACCGAATTCACTTACCGAAGTAAGCGCCTAAGGATTCACTCAGTTGCCGCCTTCCTGCAACCCGAATTATTTAGGGTATAAAAGGTTGGTTGTAAAATTACAAAAACCTTATAAAGCGTCAAGCGGAATCGTGTCAATTCTTGCTGTAAATCAAAGCACAAACCTGACACGAACAGTAATTACACGCTCCCAATTAACACTCTTTTCGGATTATACATGGGGGCAGTCCTTTGAGTCTCAATCCATCTCGACTCTCATTTGTGATGCTTGTCACAAAAATGAGGCTGCCGCCGCTTCGCTAAACAGTTTAGACCAAAATCGGCTGAACCATTGTTAACTGTTTGTTATAATTAATCGCCAAAAAAAGTGAGCGGCAATAAATTAAAACAACTCTTTGAGAACGCACAAATGGCTAAAGACGATTTCTCTACTCAACACCCAAACGATTTAACTGAGATGCAACGCTATGTTACACAACAGCGGGGCACTGAGCCGCCATTCAGCGGCAAACTGCTACACAATAAACAGGACGGCATTTATCACTGCCTGTGCTGTAACAGTCCACTGTTTTACTCAAACAGCAAATATGATTCCGGCTGCGGCTGGCCTAGCTTTTACCAGCCTGTCAGCGCAGATGCTATTCGTTATCTTGAAGATAACTCACATGGCATGCAGCGTACCGAAATTCGCTGTGCTCATTGTGATGCGCATCTGGGGCATGTCTTCCCTGATGGGCCTCAGCCAACCGGTGAACGTTACTGTGTGAATTCTGCTTCACTCAGCTTCACCGATGAAGACTCGGGCGAAAAGACTCAGGGCTAACGAAACTCTTTTTCTATGTGCTTATTATAGCGCAGAAGAAACGATTCAGCAAAGTGCATCTTAGTGAGGTTTAAAATGGAACTTGACGATTTGCTGGCCGCGATGACGCCGGAGATTTATCAGCGATTAATGACGGCGGTAGAACTGGGAAAGTGGCCGGATGGCGTGAGTCTAACGCCCGAGCAGAAGGAAAACAGTCTGCAGATGGTGATGTTATGGCAGTCGCGACATAACACTGATGCTCAGCATATGAGTATCAATACCCAAGGTCAGATCGAGATGAAAAGTAAACAAGATTTTAAAAAAGGGTTTGAGCGCGACGCGATTATTCGTTTGAAACCAGAAGCGTAGCGTTAAAAGAGAAGAGGGCGAGCGCGGTGTGTGCCCGCCCTTATAATTTTTTACCCGAAGTGGTGTATCCGTTACACACAGAACGCAATTTCGTCTAGACGAGATAATACCGCGCCATGCGCCTGCATTTCTTGCAGTGCCGCTGAGCTGTCATCAGGATGGATATTAACGCCACGGCAGCCGTCGGTAATGACCACGACCTGATAACCTAGCTGTAGTGCATCCAACACTGAAAACTTCACGCAGTAGTCGGTCGCTAATCCCATAATATAGAGCTTGTCGATCTGATGATGCTGAAGCCACTGATGCAGCTCGGTTGAGGCTTTCTGACCGTTATCAAAGAATGCGCTGTAGCTATCGATTGATTCGTCGGTGCCTTTTTGCACAACATGATCGAAGGCATTGCTATCCAGAGAAGGATGGAATTGCGCCCCCGCAGAACCTTGAACGCAGTGATCGGGCCACCAAACCTGTGCTAGACCCGCGAGCTCGCCCACCTCACCAACATTTCCCCCCGACTGACTGGCAAAACTGCCGTGATGGGCTGGGTGCCAATCCTGTGTTGCGACAATCGGCATACCTTGATGTTGCGCGATATCGATCGCTTTCAACGCAATAGGTATAACCCTATCACCTTCAGAAACCGCCAACGCCCCGCGAGGGCAAAAATCATTTTGTAGATCGATAAGCAATAATGCTGCTGACATTGGCAATTCCTTTTTCATCGTCATGGATGAGGATGACTAATCGGTTACACTCAGTTCGCCGCGCAGATCCTGCTTCATTTGCTCTCGGATTTGCTCAGGGGTGAGATTCTGACATAGCAGATAGTGCAGCTTTGTGAGCGCCGCTTCAACCGTCATATCAAAACCACTAATCACGCCAGCGTGCGCCAGCGCATTTCCGGTGGCATAGCCTTCCATATTAACGCGGCCTGAAATGCATTGAGTCAGATTGACCACCACAATTCCGCGGTCAGATGCTTCCTGTAATTCCGCCAGCAGATCGGCTTTTTGTGGCGCATTGCCCACGCCATAGGAGCGCAGGATTAACGCTTTAACTGGCTGGCGTAAAAAGTTACGCACAACGTCAGCTGAAATCCCCGGATAGATCGTCACCACGCCAATCGGTTGTGGCGTTATCTGATGTACTTTTAACGGTTCGCTATGCAGTTGATTCATCAATGGTGCGATACGGCGAATGTTAATTCCGGCCTCAAGCAGCATCGGATAGTTAGGGGACGCGAAAGCGTCAAAGCCATCGGCATGCGCCTTGGTCGTGCGGTTGCCTCGGAACAGCTTGTTATTGAAGAACAGAGAAACTTCATTGATCGGATAGTTCGCCGCGAGATACAGCGCGTTAAGGAGGTTGGTTTGCCCGTCGGAACGCAGTTCGGCTAATGGAATTTGTGAGCCGGTTACAATCACCGGTTTGGCTAAATTTTCTAGCATGAAAGACAGTGCCGAGGCGGTAAACGCCATCGTATCAGTGCCATGCAGGATCACAAATCCATCGTAGCTATCGTAGTTGGCGGCAATATCGTCAGCAATATGCTGCCAGTCTTCCGGCGTCATATCGGAAGAGTCGATCAGCGGCTCGTAGGCGTGGATGGTGAAATCAGGCATTTCAGGGCGATGAAACTCAGGCATCAAGGCTAATTGGCGTTGTAGGTGTCCAGAAACAGGGATATAACCGTTTTCTGAACGTTGCATGCCAATGGTACCGCCCGTGTAGGCTACGTAAATGGATTTCTTCTGCATGGTTTGGATTCTGTTTGGTGAGCGTTTCGCAGTGGATTAGACGTCATTACTTATTGCAGTGGATTATAGGGCTAACGCCAAATAAAAAAAGCCCACCGAGCCGATAAACCAGAATAATGGTTTAACAAATTCGGTGGGCTGTAGCTAGATACTCTTAAAGAGCTGGCTAACCGTTATTTCACATCACCGCAGCTCATGCAGAGCGCATAGCGATTTTGTGGGTCATTTAGCGTAGACATCCAGTCTGTTTTATCTTTCAGCAGCGCGGAGATGCGCACCAAAGATTCAGGCAACATCGCTCGAACCGCTGATGGCAGTGCAGCTTGCACTGAGCCGGTAAATTGGCCTAGTAGCATTTGGCCAAAGCTCGGATCTTCCACGAACCAGTTCAACTGATAGGTTTTCAGCTTGGCTAATTCGGCTGCTTTACTCACCGCGTCATCAAAGTCACCCAGTTGATCGACCAAACCGTTTTTCTTGGCGTCAGAGCCTAACCACACGCGGCCCTGTGCAATCGCATCAACTTGCTCTGGGGTTTTGTTACGTGCTTTGGCGACCAGATTGATAAAGTTTTTGTAGCCATTCTCAATGTTGATTTGCATCATTTGTGAGAACGCTTCTGGCAACGGTTTGGTAACCGTGAGGTCAGCTAACGGCGAGGTGGCCACACCGTCGGTGTGAACGCCGATGCTATCTAAGGTATTTTCGAAAGTGTTGATGACGCCGAAAATACCGATAGAACCCGTTAGCGTGCTTGGACTCGCCACGATGTAATCCGCCGGAGTTGAAATCCAATAGCCGCCAGATGCCGCTAAGCCGCCCATAGAAACGACGACCGGTTTACCTGCAGCACGCGCAGCAGCCAGCTCAGAGCGAATCACTTCAGAGGCCGATACGCTGCCACCCGGGCTGTTTACGCGCAGCACGATGGCTTTGATTTTCGGATTCAAGCGCGCATCACGAATTTGATTCGCGGTGGTATCGCCACCTACATTACCCGGCGTCGCTTCTCCGTCCATAATTGCACCATCGGCGAAAATCACCGCAATTTCGCTACCGCTTTGTTTCGCCGCCGGAGGTGTGTAGTCATACATGCTGATCGCGCTGAAATCCTTGGTTGATTTGTTCCAACCGAAGGCTTTGGTGAACAGATTCTCTACCTCAGAGCGCGAAGCCAACGCATCAACCAGCTTATTGCTTAACGCATATTTCGCTGTATCTCCACCAACGGCCTGCAGACCTTTTAATATGCCGTCTGCGCCAGGGAACAGTTGATCCGTAGTGATTTGGCGGTTAGCCGCCACCGTGGTCAGATAGTTGTTCCACATACCGCTCAGCCATTGATTGTCGGCATCGCGCGCAGCAGGAGACATATCATCACGAATCATTGGCTCAACCGCTGATTTGTATGTGCCTACGCGGAAGATATGAGTGTTGACTTTCAGCGTATCGAGCAGCGTTTTGTAATAGAGATTGTTGGTGGCCATACCGTGCAAATCGACCACGCCCTGCGGGGAGAGGTAAATTTTGTTGGCATAGCTAGCTAAATAATACTGAGCTTGATTGTAACTATCAGCGGTGGCAAAGATAGGCTTACCGCTATCGCGGAATTCACGCAGCGCTTTACCGATATATTGCAGTGATGGCTGATCGGCCCCGGCGAAATCATTGAGCGATAACACCATGCCGGTAATGTTAGGGTCAGTTTTTGCCTGACGGATCATATCAACCACGTCGAACAGGGAGTTTTCCTGCAGGCGATTGCTGTTTGCCCCAAGGATCTCTCGGCCTAACTGGCTAAATTTATTGCTGATCGCCGGATTGTCGACGACGACGCCGGTAAGGTTAACCAGTAGCGCACCTTTTACCGGTTCGACCGGCTTGCTTTGCATCTGGAAATAAATTCCCACGCAGACCAAAATCAGTAGGATCAGGAATACGTTCAAAATAAACTCACGGATGAAATTTAGTATCCGCCAGGTCCATCGAAACACACCTGAAATGCATCTCCACAAAAAGTGCATGTGCTCTCCATATAAAATTTAATTGTCTTATACCCGTCATGCTGCAAGCGGCATTTTGTTGGCGGCGTTCGTTATTCGTCTCAACCTAGTGACTCATCCCGCACGTCAATACAAGCGTTGTTCAAATCTGTTCCAGACGAATTTGTCACTTACTTGCCGTTTCAATGCAACTCGAATTATTTTGGGTTACCGTCTCGCCAGTATCTGAAAAACATCGGCGATTAACGATGCTTTCACTATGCCAGAGTTACGGTTGCTGTGCCGTATATTACTGTAACAAGCATAATGGTGCCTCAACACCTTTGCCATTTAGACTAGAGCTTATGCTATGCCCCTATGCCGCGCAAAAACGATGAGGTACAGGTTAACAAATCGTGATAATGTTGATAACAGTTATCAATTAGAAAAAGATCATTTTGGAGATCGTTATGGATGCGCTTGAACTTTTATTACAACGCCGCTCTGCTTCACGTTTGACGGCACCGGCTCCAACCGGCGATGCATTAGAAGCTATTTATCAAGCGGGCTTACGTGCGCCAGACCACGGCGCGCTGCAACCGTGGCGTTTTATTACTGTAGAAGGTGAAGGGCAGGAACGCTTAAGCTCGCTGTTACACGCTATTGCGCTGGAAGAACAGCTGGATGAAAAAGGTATTGAGAAGGCAAAAAATGCGCCGTTCCGCGCACCATTGATCATCACTATCGTAGCCCATTGCAACACTGAAACCAAAGTACCGCAGTGGGAACAGGTGGCTTCTGCATGCTGTGCAGTCATGGCGATGCAAATGGCCGCGCAGGCGCAAGGGTTCAATGGTATTTGGCGTACAGGTAAATGGACCAGCGACGCTAAGGTTCGTGAGGCATTTGGCTGTCGTGAACAGGATGAAATTGTGGGCTTTTTGTATCTCGGAACGCCGCAGCTTAAAGCCGCTCGTGTTGCGCCGTTAGACAGCAGCAAGTTTGTCAGCGCCTTCTAATTTTTCTGCGCAGTGAGCCATTTTTGCTGGTTTACTGCGCAATCAAACGATTTATTCCACAGATCTTTCCGGTATTTTCTCCGCTCCCTTACTAAGTTAGCCTCCAAGCGCTAACATAGCAGTCATAGATTTTTTTTGACTACCAACCTCCTTAGTCGAAATTGCTGCGTAGCGGTATGCACAGCAATCCCAACTAATTTGAGGATTAATGGAAAGGAGTAGATATGACTGCGCCAGCCATTCGTTTGACTCAGTACAGCCATGGGGCGGGATGTGGATGTAAGATCTCGCCTAAAGTGTTAGAAACCATTCTGCACAGTGAACAAGCTAAGTTTGTCGATCCGAATCTGTTAGTCGGCAATGAAACCCGTGATGATGCAGCCGTTTATGATATCGGCAACGGCATTGGCATTATCAGCACTACCGACTTCTTTATGCCTATCGTGGATGATCCCTTCGACTTTGGTCGAATTGCCGCGACTAACGCGATTAGTGATATTTACGCGATGGGCGGTAAGCCAATCATGGCGATTGCTATTTTGGGCTGGCCGGTAGACAAATTGGCACCGGAAATCGCCCAGAAAGTGATTGAAGGCGGACGCTTTGTTTGCCAACAGGCGGGAATTTCACTGGCGGGTGGTCATTCTATTGATGCTCCTGAGCCCATCTTTGGCTTAGCGGTAACGGGTATGGTGAGTACCGATCGCGTGAAGAAAAATAGCGCTGCGCAATCGGGGTGTAAGTTGTATCTCACCAAACCATTAGGGATTGGTGTACTCACCACCGCGGAGAAGAAAAGCAAACTGCGTCCAGAACATCAAGGCGTGGCGACCGAAACCATGTGTCAGCTTAATAAGCCGGGCGCTGACTTTGCCGATATTGTCGGTGTTACCGCCATGACCGATGTCACTGGTTTTGGTTTGCTGGGACACCTGAGCGAAATCTGTCAGGGCTCGGATCTGCAGGCCACTATTTGGTTTGACCAAGTGCCTAAGCTGCCGGACGTAGAAAACTATATTCATGAAGGCTGTGTACCGGGCGGAACGGGGCGTAACTTTGAAAGTTACGGTCATCTTGTGGGGGAAATGACTGAGCTGCAACGCAAGCTGCTGTGTGATCCACAAACGTCTGGCGGTTTACTGTTGGCAGTATTGCCAGAAGCAGAAGCTCAGGTGCAAGAGGTGGCTAACCGCTTTGGCCTGACGCTTAGCGCTATCGGTGAGCTGCATGTACGACAGCCAGATCAGCCTCTTATCGAGGTGCGGTAATGGTTTTGCTCTCTAATTCGCGGGTCAGCTCTCGAGCTGACAGCGCGGATTACCACCGCATTTTAGTCGATGATGTTCCGCTTATTGACGTTCGCGCTCCCGTTGAGTTCCAACAAGGTGCTTTTCCAAGCGCTCAAAATCTGCCGTTAATGCTCGACAGTGAGCGTGAAGCCGTGGGGATTTGCTACAAGCAGCATGGGCAAGATGCGGCGATCAAGCTTGGCAACGAGCTGGTGTATGGCGCAGTGCGTGATGCGCGCATTGCCGCATGGCGTGAGCAGTGTGAACGCCACCCGCAGGGCTACATCTACTGTTTTCGTGGCGGATTGCGCTCGCATATCGTTCAGCAATGGCTGCATGAAAGCGGCGTGGACTATCCTCTGATCGAGGGCGGTTACAAAGCGTTGCGCACCTACGCCATTCAAGCGACCGAGCAAGCGTCACTGTTGCCGATGGTATTGATCGGCGGTAATACTGGCAGTGGTAAAACCCGTATGCTGCGCGAGCTGGCGGCGGGAATCGATCTTGAAGGCGTTGCACATCACCGCGGATCGTCTTTTGGACGAACGCTGGTCAGCCAAAGCAGCCAAGTCGATTTCGAAAATCGCTTAGCGGTTGATTTGTTAAAGAAACAAGATGCAGGTATCCGTCATTGGTTCCTTGAAGACGAGGGACGAATTATCGGCTCGAATCATCTGCCCGTTTGTTTTTATGATCAGATGCAAAAAGCGCCGGTGGCGGTCGTGGACGATCCGTTTGAAACACGCGTGCTGCGCCTACAGGAAGAGTATATCGACCTGATGCGTGTGGAGTTCGAGCGCGTTTACGGACGTGAGCAGGGTTGGGATAACTACGTCGAGTATTTAAACCACGGTTTATTCGCGATTCGTAAACGTCTAGGCATGGAGCGTTACGCCAAGCTGAAACAGTATCTGGAACAGGCTCTGTCTCAGCAACGCGAAACGCGAAATAGTGATGGGCATCTGGCATGGCTAGTGCCGCTTTTGCATGAATATTACGACCCGATGTACCGCTATCAACTGGAAAAGAAAGCGGAGCGTATTGTCTTTCGAGGTAACTACTCGGAAGTTAAGGACTATTTATTGGCGACCAGCCAGACTTACGGTGACTGATGCGTCTGTTTATTGCGGAAAAACCAAGCCTGGCGCGCGCGATTGCTGACGTGCTGCCAAAACCTCACCGCCGCGGTGATGGTTATATCTCTTGTGGCTCAGGTGACACTGTCACGTGGTGTGTTGGACATTTGCTCGAACAGGCTGAGCCCGATGCCTACGACACACGCTATGCGCGGTGGAATCTAGCTGATTTACCCATCGTGCCCGAGAAGTGGCAGCTTAAGCCAAAGCCTTCGGTTGCCAAGCAGCTCAATGTGATCAAAAGATTGCTGGGTGAGGCGGAGCAAGTGATTCACGCCGGTGACCCGGATCGCGAAGGGCAGTTACTGGTTGACGAGGTACTGGATTATTTGGAGCTTGCGCCAGAAAAGCGCCAAAACGTCCAGCGTTGCCTGATCAATGACTTAAACCCGCAGGCGGTGGAACGTGCGGTGTCGCGTTTACGCGATAACCGCGAGTTTATTCCGCTGTGCGTATCGGCGCTGGCTCGCGCCCGTGCCGACTGGCTATACGGCATCAATATGACCCGCGCTTATACCATTTTAGGCAGGAATGCGGGTTACAACGGTGTGCTGTCGGTTGGGCGCGTACAGACGCCCGTACTGGGGCTGGTGGTGCGCCGTGACGAAGAGATTGAAAACTTCGTCAGCAAAGATTTCTATGAAGTCAAAGCGCATATCGTTACTCCTGCAGAAGAGCGCTTTACTGCGATGTGGGTGCCCAGTGAGTCTTGTGAGCCTCATCAGGACGAAGAGGGGCGCTTACTCAACAAGGCGTTAGCTGAACACGTCATCAAGCGTATCGCAGGGCAACCCGCGATTGTGACGGGCTATAATGACAAACGTGAATCAGAAATCGCGCCGTTACCGTTCTCACTTTCCACGCTGCAGATCGAAGCCGCCAAGCGTTTTAATCTCAGCGCCCAGCAGGTTCTCGATCTCTGTCAACGCCTGTATGAAACTCACAAATTGATCACCTATCCGCGTTCAGATAGCCGCTATCTGCCGGAAGAGCATTTTGCTGGACGTCATGCGGTGATGAATGCGATTGCATCGCACGTTCCAGAGCTGCAACAGGTGGCGGCGGTTGATCCTGACAAACGTAACCGCTGTTGGGATGACAAAAAAGTTGATGCCCACCACGCCATTATTCCTACCGCCCGCGCTGGGAATATCAATTTGAGCGACGATGAACGCAAAATTTATACGCTAGTCGCTCGTCAGTATCTCATGCAGTTTTGCCCCGATGCCATGTACCGTAAATGCGTTATCGATCTGGATATCGCTAACGGCAAATTTGTCGCTAAGGCACGTTTCTTAGCTGAAGCAGGCTGGCGAGCGTTGCTGGGAGCGAAGGAGCGAGATGACGAAGATGAAGGTTCTCCATTGCCGGTGGTAGCCAAAGGCGATGAGTTGCTGTGTGAAAAAGGTGAGCTGATGGAGCGTCAAACTCAGCCGCCACGTCCGTTTACCGATGCGACGTTATTATCAGCGATGACGGGTATCGCACGCTTTGTACAAGATAAAGAGCTAAAGAAAATCCTGCGAGCAACCGATGGTTTAGGTACCGAAGCAACGCGTGCCGGAATTATAGAGTTGTTGTTCCGGCGTACATTTTTGTACAAAAAGGGTCGCTATATTCATTCGTCAGAAGCGGGCAGAGCACTGATCCACTGTTTACCGGAGATTGCTGCTCGTCCAGATATGACGGCTGATTGGGAAGCCACGCTGACGCAAATCAGTGAAAAAACGCGACGCTATCAGGATTTCATGCAGCCTTTGGTGGGTACTTTGTATCAGCTTATCGATCAGGCGCGTAGCAATCGAAATCCGCAGGCGTTCCGTGGTTTGCCACCCGCAGCGGAAAAGAGCGCCAAGCGAAAATATAAGCCTAAAGCAAAGGAGAACAAGGCATGAAAAAGAGTTCGATAGGATTCTGGGTATTGCCAGTGGTGCTGCTCAGCGCCTCGGCGTGGGCAAATCATAATAAGGGTATTGATGTGGTAGTGCCGGTTTCTCCAGAGATCCTCAACAATACGAACGGCTATAGCAATACCGACAGCAACGTTAACTGTCCACGCTGCTGTATCTATGATAATCGCAGCTACTCAGAAGGGGCGGTGGTTAAAGCCGAAGGCGTGTTATTGCAGTGCACGGCAGATAAAAATGTATTAAGTACCAACAATTTACGCTGGGTTGTATTAAGTAAATAGTCATTTTGTTGAACTCCGCCCCGGCTTAAAAAGGTTAAGGGCGGAATTCAACGGCAGGCTAATGGCTAATCAATCCTGCCGCGAAAGTGATTCCAGTTTGGTTTGATAGGCTTTCAGCAAAGGGACGTCGGCTGGCGCTAAATGATAGGATTCTGCTTCCTGTGGCGTGACCCACACCAGAGCCGCATGCTCATTTGCCGTGAATTCCCCTTCAGTGTGTTGAACGCGCCACGCATGCAAATGAATGGTTTTGTTCTCCAGTTTCAACGTACTGCTCGCCACATAGTCTGCAACGCTGCATGTTACCGACAGCTCTTCTCGTAACTCTCGGCACAAGGCTTCCGGCTGCGTTTCACCGGGCTCGACCTTACCGCCGGGAAATTCCCATAATCCAGCCTGATCCTTATGATCGCCACGTTGCGCCAGCAGGATCTTGCCGCGAAACTCGACGATCGCGGCTACCACGTCAATGGGTTTAGAGGCTGTCATCGTGATTATGCCAGCTTGAACTCAGCCCAGATTGGGGCATGGTCAGACGGTTTTTCCATACCACGGATTTCATAATCGATGCCCGTATCAATGCAGCGCTCGGCCAATGACTGACTGGCTAAGACTAAATCTATACGCAGACCACGATTTTCATCGAAGCCTTTTGAACGATAGTCAAACCACGAGAACTGATCGTTACGCTCTGGATTAGCTTGGCGATAAGTGTCAATTAGCCCCCAATTTTTCAGGCGGTCCATCCACTCACGCTCTTCCGGCAAGAATGAGCATTTGCCCGTGCGCAGCCAGCGCTTGCGGTTCTCTTCGCCGATGCCAATGTCGCTGTCTGTCGGGCTGATGTTCACGTCGCCCATGACAATCACCTGCCCAGCAGGGGTCTGCTCTGTCTCAAGATAGTTTTGCAGGTCTTGATAGAACTTGGTCTTGGCTGGGAATTTTATTGGATGGTCGCGGCTTTCGCCCTGTGGGAAATAGCCGTTGATGACGGTGAGCACGCCGGTTGGTGTCGCGATATCGGCCATGATAATGCGGCGCTGAGCATCTTCCTCATCAGTAGGAAAACCTTTACGTACGGCCAATGGCTGCTCTTTGGTGAGCAGGGCAACGCCGTAATGTCCTTTCTGACCATGATAGAAAATGTGATAGCCCAGATGCTCCAAATCAGCCAGTGGGAACATATCATCATGGACTTTAGTTTCTTGCAGACCGATCACATCAGGCTGATGTTTGGCGATGATGGCTTCGAGTTGATGTGGACGAGCTCGCAGTCCATTAATATTGAAAGAGATAAATTTCATAAGCGCAGGCCATATTGAAGAATTCTTGCTAATAAACAGCGGCTAACAAAAGTTGTTAACGAACAGTTATTAACTACAGTGGTCGGTGAATAGTAGCAGAAAGCCGTGCGATTCAGAAATCGCAGAGGCTAACCGATTACGCCCACCGGTTCAGATTATGCGGCTGATAGTGGTCAAATTGATCTAGCAAGGCCAAGGGATCTTGTAAACACATCAACGTATCGATGTATTGCTGTCGCACAAAGCCCTGATCGGCGCTGAATCGCAGAAACTCGATAAGCTTCGCGTAATAGCCGTTGACGTCCATTAATGCGATTGGTTTGGTGTGATATCCAATCTGGCTCCAGGTCCAAATTTCAAACAGCTCCTCAAGGGTGCCAATGCCGCCGGGTAGGGCGATGAAACCATCAGATAGCTCTGCCATGCGCGCTTTACGAGTATGCATATCAGGAACAATATCGAGTGAGGTCAAGCCGTAATGCGCGGTTTCAGCCTCGACTAAACGCTGAGGGATGACGCCGTGTACTTCACCACCGCCATCGAGTACCGCATTAGCTAATATTCCCATCAAGCCCTTGTTGCCGCCGCCATAGACTAAACGGCGTCCTTGCTGAGCCAGAGTATGACCTAAGCGTTTTGCTGCGTCGGCATAATCTGGAGATACGCCTTCACTCGCGCCGCAAAAAACGCAGATATTGTTACGCATGACAGAACCTTACTGCTGGAGAGAAAAACAGTGGTATAGCGGATTGGTACAAGGAATTCAAGGAGATGATTCAGAATGCGACAACGTTGTATGGGGATTGCACTGCAATAAGAAAGGATGGTGGTGGGGGAAGGATTCGAACCTTCGAAG
>NZ_KV824232.1:0-85003 GCF_001816025.1 Hafnia sp. HMSC23F03 | reverse complement strand
TCTGCTCCCTTTGGCCGCTCGGGAACCCCACCACGAAATTCGTGGTTGCGAATTGTTATCCGGTTTTCTCCGGAAAGCCGTGGCTGACAGCTTTTTATCGACTCTGGAAGAGAAGATGGTGGTGGGGGAAGGATTCGAACCTTCGAAGTCTGAGACGGCAGATTTACAGTCTGCTCCCTTTGGCCGCTCGGGAACCCCACCAGATTTTTCGTCGCTCCGTTATTAGCGGAAGCGGGGCGCATAATAACAAATCGCGCCGCGCTGTAAAGCATTGGGAGGTAAAAAATATTTCGTTTGCCGTTTTTTTGCACTTAACGCTTTTTGTATGAACAAAATGCAGAGCAAAAATCGACAATCAGAATATAACCGTCCGATTCCCATAAACAAATACGCGTTGTGCTAGCACACGATAAAGTGCACGACTCAGCACGTTTTTCTCAACGTCGCGTCCCGCGCGCATCATTTCATCCGCGGTATAGGTGTGATCGACGTTAATCACGTCCTGCATGATGATTGGACCTTCATCCAAATCGTTATTCACGAAATGCGCCGTTGCGCCGATGATCTTCACTCCGCGCTCGTAGGCCTGATGATAAGGTCGAGCACCAATAAACGCGGGAAGGAAAGAGTGATGGATATTAATGATTTGATTTGGGAAGTGGCTAATGAAGTCGGGCGTCAGTATGCGCATATATTTAGCCAGCACGACATAGTCAGGGGCGTGTTTTTTAATCTCAGCCACCATAGCGGCATCATGCTCTTCGCGCGATAGCCCTTCATGGCTCACTAAGGTGAAAGGAATATCAAAACGTTCAACCAATGACTGCAACGTGGCGTGATTACCGATGACTGCTGCAATTTCAACGTCTAATCCGCCAAACGCACTTTTCATCAGCAGGTCGCCAAGACAGTGCGCTTCTTTAGTGACCAGTACCACAATGCGTTGACGTCCAGCAACGGTCAGTTCGCGCTCGGAGCCGGAAGGCAATGCACCATCGAGATCGGCAAGTAGCGTTTCGTCGTTGAAAATCCCTTCCAGTTCCGTCCGCATGAAAAATCGTCCGGTAAGGTGATCAACAAACTCATTATTTTGGATGATATTAAGTTGATGTTTGTAACAAATGTTAGTGATTTTCGCGATCAGACCTTTCGCATCAGGGCAGATGGTACGAAGCACTTTGCGTTGAACAACGGGCTGTGACATGTGTTGGTTTCCTGTCTGTACGACGATTTATTGTTGCTAATGAGCTTACTGCCCACAGCATTTCTTATATTTTTTACCTGAACCGCAAGGGCAGGGATCGTTTCTGCCAACCTGTGGTTTGGTTCCATCTACATAATACCAACGTTGATTCAAACGAATAAAGCGCGAACATTCATGAATCGAATTATTTTGTTGCTCGGACTCAGAAGTGTATCGGGCAAAGAATTCGACGAAGCCTTCATCTGCATTTTTCCCTGTGGCGGTTTTAACAATGGTCAGCCCAAGCCACTCGGTGCCAGAAAAACTCTCTTCTATTGCGGCACGTTGGCTCTGCATTTGGCAATCAGGATGCCAGCTGTCAATTAGGTAGTCGGCGTTGTGTATCACGTAGGCGGTATAGCGCGAACGCATCAGCTGTTCGGGTTCGACGGCAATCGATCGGCCGCCAATAATCGGGCCACAGCACTGTGCGTAGGTTTTGCCACTGCAGCACGGGCACAGCGCATCATCACTGAGGGATGAAGAAATAGATGACGAGAGCATGAGTTGACCTCAAAGCTAAAACAAAAATATGGGCACTATGGTAGCGAATCCTTATCGCAGCGGCTATGAAGGAATGACGGAGACTGTGTTTTGGCTAATACCTAGTAAATCTTTGTAACGAATAGATCTTTTAGTTAAATGTGCGTAATAGCCCGCAAAACACGTGATTACAGAAATATCTATGCGGCACAAGGGCACATCTTGAGCCAAAAT
This sequence comes from Hafnia sp. HMSC23F03, assembly GCF_001816025.1. NCBI lineage: Bacteria > Pseudomonadati > Pseudomonadota > Gammaproteobacteria > Enterobacterales > Hafniaceae > Hafnia > Hafnia sp. HMSC23F03. The sequence continues at coordinate 83,043 of NZ_KV824232.1, read as the reverse complement.
AGAAGGAGCACTAGTGAAAGGAGGTTATAAATGGCGCAGCCACTGGAAAGTAAGCGGATCTTGATCGTTGAGGACGATCCTGTTTTTCGCTGTGTACTTGCCGGATACCTCCAAGCCCAGGGCGCCTTAGTTCAAGAGGCCGCCAACGGAATAGAGGCATTAAGCTCACTGGATTCATATATCCCCGATGCCATCTTATGCGATCTGGCGATGCCAGAAATGGGCGGGATTGAATTCGTAAAGCGGCTAAGAGAAAAAGGTTTTCAAACGCCGGTGGTTGTGATTTCAGCCACTGAAGAAATGGCTGATGTCGCGAATGCGATGCGGCTAGGTGTGCGTGACGTTTTACTCAAGCCAATAACCGATCTGAGTCGGTTGCAAGAAACATTACTGTCATGTTTTTACCCCGATTTGTTTGATTCTCCCGCGTTAGAAAAAGATGAATTGGCGCATGATTGGGAATTGCTGAGCCGAGATCCTGAATATGCCGCTCGGCTACTGAAACAGCTGCAGCCGCCGGTTCAGCAGACGGTTTGTGGCTGTAAGGTCAATTATCGCCAACTGACTTCATTCAATAATCTGGGGCTGGTTTTAGATATTGCGCCTTTATCTGATACCGATCTGGCTTTTTATTGTTTAGACATTTCGCGGGCGGGGGAAAACGGCATTTTAGCGGCATTAATGGTTCGTGCGATTTTTAACGGGTTGTTACAGGAACAGTTAGCGCATCAACAGCAGCGTTTGCCTCAGATGTCGACGATTCTAAAACAGGTGAATCAACTGCTGCGACAGGCAAACCTTGAAGGGCAGTTTCCCTTGCTGGCGGGCTATTACCACACGCAATTGCAAAATCTGATCCTGGTATCGGCAGGGCTGCATGCCAAAATTCATGCCGGAGAGCATTTGATACAGCTGAGCAGCGGTGTTCCGCTAGGAACCATGGGGTCAATCCATGTCAATCAGGTTAGCCAACGCTGTAGCCACTGGCAGAGCCAGATTTGGGGCGCAGGTGGACATTTAAAGTTGATGCTGACATCTCCGCAATAATAAGCCTGTTTTCAGTTTTATCTGCTTCCAAGAATGAGGCATTGATGGGCAATTAATAATCTAGCAGCATGTTTGCTTGTAATATCTTCAATCAATCTGTAATTGCCTTGAAATTAATGCGCACAAACTACGAACTGATATACTCGCGCTGGTAATTAGCATTCATGTCCGGAAGAAGAACGGAAATGAACATAGAGCTAAACGATTAGAGAGGTTGTATGTCAACGTCAGTAAGAAAAATCAGAAAAGCTGTTATACCTGTTGCCGGACTTGGAACTCGCATGTTGCCAGCAACCAAAGCTATCCCGAAAGAGATGCTTCCGTTGGTCGATAAGCCGCTGATTCAGTATGTTGTTAATGAGTGTATTGCTGCGGGTATTAACGAGATTATTCTGGTTACTCACTCTTCAAAAAACTCTATTGAAAACCATTTTGACACCAGCTTTGAATTAGAAGCTATGCTGGAGAAGCGTGTAAAACGCCAGTTGCTCGCCGAGGTTCAATCTATTTGTCCTAAGCACGTCACGATTATGCAAGTGCGTCAGGGGCTGGCTAAAGGGCTTGGGCATGCAATCCTATGTGCTTATCCATTGGTTGGTGATGAGCCGTTCGCTGTTATCCTGCCAGATGTAATTTTGGATGAGTACACTTCGGATCTGAGCAAAGATAACCTAAGTGAAATGTTGTCACGCTACGAAGAAACCGGTCACAGCCAAATTATGGTTGAGCCAGTACCGATGGAAAATGTGTCGAACTACGGCGTTGCAGATTGCAGCGGTGTGGATCTGAAGCCCGGTGAAAGTACTCCGATGAAAGCGGTGGTAGAGAAGCCTGCGCGTGACAAGGCACCTTCAAACCTTTCCATCGTTGGACGCTATGTCCTGTCTCCAGAAATTTGGCCTCTGCTTTCTAAGACACCTCCAGGTGCGGGTGAGGAAATTCAGCTCACAGATGCCATTGCCATGTTAATGAAGAAAGAAACCGTTGAAGCATATCATCTGAAAGGCTTAAGCCACGACTGCGGCAACAAAATGGGCTACATGCAAGCCTTCGTGGAATACGGCATGCGCCATGGCTCTTTAGGCAAGGAATTCACCAGCTGGTTAAAGTCACTGGACTTAAATGACGAATAGCTACTAGCTAAGCGATATCGTGATAGAGGGGATGCATGTGCATCCCTTTTTTATTTGGTAAATTTCTTATTGATAAAGAGTGAATAGTTTTCAAGGTAAATAATTGTCACAAACTAGATGCGGTTTAATTTAAATGTTGTCTAAATATCTCTGTGCAGGTAACAAACTAAGTCAAGGGTCAGTTTGCTTTACTAAAGCGATACCTTCTTCAATCATGTTAGTCATTCAGGAATCTTCTCGTCTGCGCTCGCTTATTCGGGAACAATCCCATACCTCTTTTGTGGTAATGGCGGACTTGCGTGGAAAAAAATTAGCCAGATTGAAGATTCATTATATCAATATAACCATAGTTTCTGATGTTTATTACTTAAAGCCTGCCTGCACTATCCGCGAACGAAAAAGGATTCCGCTTCTGAGCTATTCTCTGCACAGCAAAGAATGAAGAAAGATAGAGAATGTAAAAATTAAACCAGAGGAGATCTTTTCATCATTGGCCTCACGCTGTTGATACGGTTTCATTCAGCCAGTTGGTTTCCGAGAATGGAATTTACACTCCAGAATTGAGCGCTGAGGCTCTCATAACCAGTTCGCGTTGTTGTTTAGCGATGATGTCAAATGACACAGAATAGTGGCGTCATATCCTCAATCTTTAAGTTTATAAACGGGCGGGGAAACCGTGAGGAGTGGGATATTGAAATGACAGCGGATTGCGGGTAAAAAAATAGCCCCATTAGGGGCTATTTAGGCTGATTCAGTTGTAATATTCGCGAGGAAGATTACAGCAGGAAATCGTCCAGAGACTTACCTTGTTCTTCAATAGCGTGCTTGATAACAGCTGGGGTACGGCCTTGGCCGGTCCAGGTTTTAGTCTCGCCATTTTCATCAACATACTGGTACTTAGCTGGACGCGCAGCGCGCTTAGCTTTACCAGGTGCTTTACCAGCAGCCATGCTCTGCAGCAATTCGTTAGGGTCGATACCGTCTGCAATCAGCATTTCGCGATATTGCTGCAGTTTGCGGGTACGCTCTTCGATTTCTGCTTGAGCCTGACTATCTTCTTCACGACGTTCTTTTACGACAACTTCCAACTTCTCCAGCATTTCTTCCAGAGTTTCTAAAGAGCATTCTCTAGCTTGAGCACGAAGAGTACGGATGTTGTTCAGAATTTTTAATGCTTCGCTCATTGTCCTAATCTCAAATTATATTGGTGGGGGGGCGTCTCGATTATAATAGAGTGCCAGTTTATTTAACGCAATAGTGAATTTTGTAAGATTAGCAAAATATTTCGTAATATAAGCAAATAATGCCTCTTTAAACACTACAACGAATATAGCCGCTTGTTATTCAGATTACAATAGACCCATTACCAGCAAAACCGATAGAGGTGACTATTAAAATATATACCTACAAGCCTCATTGCTATGTGCCATCAGTGGATATTTTTTGTTGATTAAATCTACAGGTTTTAAGCAGTCCATACTCATGTAACCGAATTCATCGCGACATATAAGAGAGTAAAGCGTGACGATTATCAGAGCTTCGGAGTGCTAAACCTCTTTATAGTTGCAGTTCTATCAATTAGCAAAAACAGAGTTTGTGTGGGAATGATTTTGTTTGATTAAGTGATGTCGCACTCATTTTTGGCCAAAATATTGTTTTAACAGATATTGATATAGATACGGGCTTTAAGAATATCTCAGTTAGACAATCAGCATTTTACCTAATTTTGTCCCATCATCGTCGTGCTGGCTGTGATAAAATCGCGCCCGTTACGCAATTCTAAATGGGGGCTCAGGGCAGGTTGTGGCACAACTATATTTTTATTATTCAGCGATGAATGCAGGTAAATCAACGGCGTTACTCCAGTCTTCCTACAACTATCAGGAACGAGGAATGCGTACTTTGGTATTTACTGCAGAAATTGATAATCGCTTTGGGGTAGGGAAGGTCAGCTCACGTATTGGCCTGAGTTCACAGGCTCAGCTATATAATAGCCAAACGGCGCTATTTGACATGATTCGCCAAGAGAATGAATCTCTACCGGTCAACTGTGTCTTGGTTGATGAGTGCCAGTTCTTAACCAAAGATCAGGTAAACCAACTTTCCGACGTTGTGGATTCTCTCGATATTCCCGTGTTGTGTTATGGATTGAGGACTGATTTCCGCGGTGAGCTGTTTGGTGGTAGCCAATATCTATTAGCTTGGGCTGACAAGCTTGTTGAACTTAAGACCATTTGTCACTGCGGTCGCAAGGCGAATATGGTTTTGCGCTTGGATGAGCATGGCAATGCGCTGAAAGACGGTGAGCAGGTCGTTATCGGTGGCAATGAAAGCTATGTATCGGTATGCCGTAAACACTACAAAGATGCGCTAGCGTGATATTTGACGACGCTACACAGGTCACCGAGAGATAAGACCACACATAAAGCGCACGTCAGCTTCTGGGCGTGCGCTTACTCCGCGAGACTCCTTCCTATTAATGTGGCTATCGCCGCTTCTATTTATCTAGCGCTGAGTCTAGTTAGCTAACATTTTACCGACTATGGCGTCTTTATAAGGCTGTTAAACGGCGAATTTCAACTTTCTTACTTCATACATAAATTTTATTTATATTTTATTCTCATCCATGCTGCGATAGAGTTTTAAAATAGAAGATATGAGTTTTAAAAATTATAAAAATAGATTAAACAGTAATTAACCGATCACAGGACAAAAAAAACCCGCCATCGGCGGGTTTTTCTATAAGAAGAGTCTAATTATTTTTTAGATTTCTTTTCCGCTTTCGCGGCTGGAGCTTTAACCGTTTCAACTTCAAGCGACTCACTGAATTCGCGGCCGTAGTAAGTATCCATCAGAATCTGCTTCAGTTCAGAGATCAGTGGGTAACGCGGGTTAGCACCGGTACACTGGTCATCGAACGCATCTTCAGACAGTTTGTCTACTTTAGCCAAGAAATCTGCTTCCTGAACGCCAGCTTCGCGGATAGATGCAGGGATACCCAGCTCTGCTTTGATGCTGTCCAACCAGGCCAACAGTTTCTCGATCTTAGCTGCAGTACGGTCGCCCGGAGCACTTAGACCCAAGTGGTCTGCGATTTCAGCATAACGACGACGAGCCTGAGGGCGATCGTACTGGCTGAAGGCAGTCTGTTTGGTTGGGTTGTCATTCGCGTTATAGCGGATCACGTTAGAGATCAGCAGGGCGTTAGCCAAACCGTGAGGGATGTGGAACTCAGAACCCAGTTTATGGGCCATTGAGTGACACACACCTAAGAAGGCGTTGGCAAATGCAATACCGGCAATAGTTGCTGCGTTATGGACACGCTCACGAGCAACCGGGTTTTTAGCGCCTTCTGCATAGCTTGCTGGCAAGTTTTCTTTCAGCAGTTTCAATGCCTGCAGTGCTTGACCATCTGAGTATTCGTTAGCCAGTACAGAAACATAAGCTTCCAGAGCATGAGTTACCGCATCCAGACCACCGAAGGCACACAGTGATTTCGGCATGTTCATGACCAAGTTAGCATCAACAATGGCCATATCTGGCGTCAGTGCATAGTCAGCTAATGGGTATTTCTGGCCTGTCGCATCATCAGTAACAACGGCAAACGGAGTGACTTCTGAACCGGTACCTGAAGTGGTAGTGACTGCGATCATTTTCGCTTTCACGCCCATTTTAGGGAATTTGTAGATACGCTTACGGATGTCCATAAAGCGCAGTGCCAGTTCTTCGAAGTGAGTTTCTGGATGCTCGTACATCACCCACATGATTTTTGCAGCGTCCATTGGTGAACCACCGCCCAGCGCGATAATCACGTCTGGCTTGAAGGAGTTCATCAGCTCTGCACCTTTACGAACGATGCTCAGCGTTGGATCAGCTTCAACCTCGAAGAACACTTCAGTTTCGATACCGTGGCCTTTCAGGACCTTCGTGATCTGATCTGCGTAGCCATTGTTGAACAGGAAGCGGTCAGTCACGATGAAGGCACGTTTTGCACCGTCAGATGCTACTTCATCCAGCGCGATTGGCAGGGAGCCACGGCGGAAGTAGATAGATTTCGGAAGTTTATGCCACAACATGTTTTCTGCTCGCTTCGCTACGGTTTTTTTGTTCATCAGGTGTTTAGGCCCGACGTTTTCAGAGATGGAGTTACCACCCCAAGAACCACAACCCAGAGTCAACGATGGAGCAAGTTTGAAGTTATACAGGTCACCGATACCACCCTGAGAAGCAGGGGTGTTAATCAGAATACGTGCAGTCTTCATTTTTTCGCCGAAGTAATTCACACGTTCAGGTTGGTTATCCTGATCGGTATACAGGCAAGAGGTGTGGCCAATGCCGCCCATCTCAACCAGTTTTTCAGCTTTAGCGACGGCTTCTTCGAAGTTTTTGGCACGATACATGGCCAGCGTTGGCGACAGTTTTTCATGAGCGAATGGCTCTGATTCGTCAACCACTTTGACTTCACCAATCAGGATCTTGGTGGTTGCAGGAACGGTGATACCCGCCATTTTCGCGATTTCAGTTGCAGGCTGACCAACGATAGCCGCGTTCAGACCGCCATTTTTCAGGATGATATCCTGAACGGCTTTCAATTCTTTACCTTGCAGCATATAGCCGCCGTGAGTAGCAAAACGCTCACGCACTGCATCATAAACAGAATCCACTACGATAACAGACTGTTCAGAAGCACAGATTACGCCGTTATCGAAGGTTTTAGACATCAGGATAGAGGCTACAACACGTTTGATATCGGCGGTTTCGTCGACAACAACCGGAGTGTTACCTGCACCTACGCCGATAGCCGGTTTACCAGAGCTGTATGCCGCTTTCACCATGCCTGGGCCACCAGTGGCCAGAATCAGGTTGATATCTGGGTGGTGCATCAGTTGGTTAGACAGCTCAACGCTAGGCTGATCGATCCAGCCGATGATGTCTTTAGGTGCGCCCGCTGCGATAGCCGCTTGTAGCACGATATCTGCCGCTTTATTCGTTGCATTTTTTGCACGAGGATGCGGGGAGAAGATGATACCGTTACGCGTTTTCAGGCTGATAAGTGCCTTGAAGATTGCTGTAGAGGTAGGGTTTGTGGTTGGAACGATACCACAGATGATGCCGATAGGTTCTGCGATAGTGATGGTACCGAAAGTATCGTCCTGAGACAGGATACCGCAGGTCTTTTCATCTTTATACGCGTTGTAGATATATTCAGAAGCGAAGTGGTTTTTAATCACTTTATCTTCCACGATACCCATACCTGATTCCTCAACGGCTAATTTAGCCAATGGGATACGGGCATCAGCGGCTGCCAGAGCGGCGGCGCGGAAGATTTTATCGACTTGCTCTTGAGTGTAATTGGCAAACTCACGCTGGGCTTTTTTTACACGCGCTACTAACGCATCCAGTTCAGCGATATTGGTTACAGCCATAATGCTCTCCTGATAATGTTAAACTTTTTTAGTCAATGAGCCGCACAAGCAACAAGTATAGACAGATAAATGCGCTTTCTTTCAGAAACTACATGCATTGAAAAGTTCCTGTTGGCTGATTTGCTAAAACAGCTTAGCTAGCAGTGGAGAAGTAAAGCCTGTGTTAAACTTGAACAGTTTGGCTTTCTGCTAATCAGTGGGCTGAATGATGATAGCAGCCCTTTACTGTGATACTGAGCTTAACCATTCTTGGGTAGTTGTTTTGTGATATGCATCACAAAAATACCAAGCTGACACCTTTCAGCAATGTGAGATTGAGACGGTTTCTCATTAGTAACCAAGTACACTGAATTTTGCAGCGAAGTATCGATAAAATAAAACATTTTAGCAACATTTGGGCGTTTTTCTGCCATCCACAAACCAGCTGCAAGAAATTAGTCTTAGAGCATAGATCAAGGCCTGTATTTCCATTACATTAGCGCCGCAAGAACGTATCCTTTTTCTTGTTATTTGTTGGCATTGTTCCACGTAATGATGCCTTGAATGACAGAAGCGTTATTTAACATGGTTTTTGGAGAGCATGGTGAGCCAGTCTTTGCTGGATTTATCTGGTTATATTAAGTTTTTTGTCGGGCTCTTTGCGCTGGTGAACCCGGTGGGCATTTTGCCCGTGTTTATCAGCATGACGAGCTATCAGGCTGTTGCTGCGCGTAATAAAACCAATCTGACAGCCAACATGTCAGTTGCCATCATTCTTATCTCCTCTCTATTACTGGGCGACTCGATACTGATGTTCTTTGGTATCTCGATCGATTCTTTCCGAATTGCGGGTGGGATCTTGGTCGTAACCATTGCAATGTCGATGATTAGCGGCAAGCTGGGTGAGGATAAGCAGAACAAGCAAGAAAAATCAGAAACTGCGATCCGAGAAAACGTCGGCGTGGTACCGCTGGCGCTGCCGCTAATGGCGGGGCCGGGGGCGATCAGCTCAACGATTGTTTGGAGCTCTCGCTATCATGGGTGGCAGAACCTGCTTGGTTTTTCTGTCGCAATCATCGTTTTTGCCTTTTGCTGTTGGCTGTTATTTCGAGCGGCACCCTTACTCGTCCGCCTTTTAGGCCAAACGGGAATTAACGTTATCACGCGAATTATGGGCTTGCTATTAATGGCGTTAGGTATTGAGTTTATCGTCACCGGCCTGCGTTCTATTTTCCCTGGTTTGCTATAAGCTCAGGCGATCGTTATCGACGTTTTATAAAACCGCTGTTGGCCATGCCAATGGCGGTTTTTTTATCTAAAAAAACGCGCAGACAAAAATATTACCAATCACTTTTTCAAATCATAAATCTGCTGAATTTCAATAGTTTCGCATCATCCTTACGATGACTCAGTGATTTAATGTGCACATTTTTTGTGCAAAAAATCACATCACAACATTCTGTCATATCTACCAAAGAGTGCGTGTATAAAACGCTCATGGGATCATGGGTGGTTGAATATTCTTACATTTACTCATTAAGCGGTGTATTGCTTCATAAGTAACACCAAGCCTGAATGATTCGATTTATCTCAGCACATGATAAAAAGATATTATGTTATATCAGCGAGTTAACATTGATCTTTTGATCCCTCCGGTGCAGTCTGTTGAGAGGCCAAAAATAAAATTTAGAGAATTGCGTAACATTTTAATAAAAATAATTCGCAGTGATTTTAACCATCTGTTAGCTTTTGGGCTTAATCACTGTGCTTTAGGCCGATGATAAAACATTCTGCTGCCATCTTTATCGTTATGAGAATGGTGTGAGTCGCGGATTCATTCATGATCATCCAGAGAACGTGCTGACCTTGCGTTCTCGGCATAAAAGATAGAGGTCTTTTTACTACCACATTCCGTATCAACAAATTCGTTCCTTGCTGATATGGAGATAAATCTCAACCCAGGTTTTTTTGAACGGCAATAACGCGGTGACTGAATCTGCGATGTCGTTCTCAACACCAAGGGGAATAACAACAGTTGGCGTGCTCTGACGAGCATTCTATAAATGGGGAGTGGGTATACAATGAGCAAACACATCAAAAAGAACTTATTAGCCGTAAGCGTTATGGCTGCACTCGGTATTTTCACTGCGGCACAGGTTCAAGCTGCGGATGTACCGGCCGGCGTGAAACTCGCGGCCAAGCAAGAGTTAGTCAAAAATAATGGTTCGGAAGTTCAATCTCTCGATCCGCATAAAATTGAAGGCGTGCCAGAGAACAACGTTACTAATGACTTAATGGAAGGCCTGACTCAGCACGATACTCAGGGTAAAACGATTCCAGGCACAGCGGCAAGTTGGGACAACAAAGATTTCAAAGTTTGGACCTTCCACATTCGCCCAGATGCTAAATGGTCTAATGGTAAGCCAGTGACTGCTGAAGACTTTGTGTATAGCTGGCAGCGTATTGTCGATCCTAAAACGGCGTCACCTTACGCGAGCTATTTGCAGTACGCACACGTTGAGAACGTAGACGATATCATCGCAGGCAAAAAAGACAAATCGACGCTGGGCGTTAAGGCGCTGGACGATAAGACTTTCCAAGTGACGTTAACTGAACCGGTGCCGTACTTGGCTGAGATGACTTCCCACTATGCGATGAAGCCGGTGAATAAAGAGGCCGTTGAAAAATTTGGCGACAAATGGACGCTGCCTGAAAATTACGTCAGCAACGGTGCTTATAAATTAAAAGATTGGGTGGTCAACGAACGTATTGTTTTGGAACGTAACCCCGAATATTGGGATAACGCGAAAACGGTAATTAATAAAGTTACCTTCCTGCCTATTGCGTCTGAAGTGACTGACGTTAACCGCTACCGTACCGGCGAAATCGATCTCACCTATAACAACATGCCGATTGAGCTGTTCCAGAAATTGAAAAAAGAGATCCCGAACGAAGTTAAAGCCGATCCGTATCTGTGTACCTATTACTATGAGATTAATAACCAGAAACCACCGTTTAATGATGAGCGCGTGCGTGAAGCGCTAAAATTAGGTTTGGATCGCGATATCATCGTTAATAAAGTGAAAAATCAGGGCGATCTGCCAGCCTATGGTTTCACGCCTCCTTATACAGACGGAGCTAAGTTGACGCCGCCAGAATGGTTTGGGTGGTCACAGGAAAAACGTAATGAGGAAGCCAAAAAACTATTGGCTGAAGCCGGTTATGGCCCAGATAAACCCTTAACGTTTAATCTGCTCTACAACACTTCCGATCTGCATAAAAAGTTGGCTATTGCCGCAGCATCGATTTGGAAAAAGAATTTGGGCGTTAACGTTAAGTTAGAAAACCAAGAGTGGAAGACCTTCCTCGATACCCGTCATCAGGGCACCTACGATGTTTCTCGTGCTGGCTGGTGTGCTGACTACAACGAGCCTAGCTCCTTCTTAAACATGATGCTGTCTGACAGCAGCAGTAACACCCCGCACTATAAGAGCGCGGCTTTCGACAAAATTATGGCGGGGGCTCTGCAAACTAATAGCAAAGAAGCTCGCGCGGGCGTCTATCAGCAAGCTGAACAGCAGTTGGATAAAGACTCCGTTATCGTCCCTGTGTTCTATTACGTGAATGCGCGTCTGGTGAAACCTTACGTGGGTGGTTATACCGGCAAAGACCCGCAAGATAACGTTTACGACAAAAACCTGTACATTATTGAGCACTAAAATACTCGCTGCATCAACGTCGTAGTGATATTCCTACGGCGTTGATAATAGATATTACCCCAAATAATTCGCGTTACGGGTAGTTGGCAAGAGCGCTTATTCCCAGAAGCATACTCAGGTAAGTGGCTGGAATAAGTGAGAGCAGCTGACGCTCACAACATGAAGTATGACGGGAATAGATGCAGTTGTGGCGGGGGAAACTCCGCCACTGTTCAAAAATATAATCAGCCTCAAGGCTGAAGCGCAGGGCTAGGGCAATGTTAAAATTTATCTTTCGTCGTTTGCTAGAAGCAATACCGACACTTTTCATCCTGATCACCATCTCTTTCTTTATGATGCGTTTGGCGCCTGGGAGTCCGTTCACCGGCGAGCGTGCACTGCCACCTGAAGTTTTGGCAAATATCGAAGCTAAATATCATTTAAACGACCCTATCTGGAAACAGTACGGCCATTATCTGGTGCAATTAGGCCACGGTGATTTTGGTCCTTCCTTTAAATATAAAGATTATTCGGTAAACGATTTAGTGAGTGCATCGTTTCCTGTGTCTGCCAAATTAGGTTTTGCTGCATTTATCTTGGCGGTCGTTTTAGGCGTGACGGCGGGGGTATTGGCTGCGCTTAAACAAAATAGCAAATGGGACTACGCGGTGATGGGGGTAGCCATGACCGGTGTGGTGATACCGAGTTTTGTCGTAGCGCCGTTACTGGTATTAATTTTTGCGATTCAGTTAAAGTGGTTACCGGGCGGTGGTTGGAATGGCGGTGCGCTTAAATTCATGATCCTGCCGATGGTGGCGCTCTCTCTGGCTTATATTGCCAGCATTGCGCGTATTACGCGTGGATCAATGATTGAAGTCCTGCACTCCAACTTTATTCGTACCGCGCGCGCTAAAGGCTTGCCAATGCGCCGCATCATTTTACGTCATGCGCTGAAACCCGCTCTGCTGCCGGTGCTCTCTTATTTAGGCCCAGCCTTCGTCGGTATTATTACCGGCTCAATGGTGATTGAAACTATTTATGGCTTACCGGGAATTGGTCAACTGTTTGTTAACGGTGCGCTGAACCGCGACTATTCCTTGGTTTTAAGCCTCACTATTTTGGTTGGCGCGCTGACCATTCTGTTTAACGCGATTGTCGATGTGCTTTATGCCGTCATCGATCCGAAAATTCGCTACTGATTCGGGAGATCGCATATGTTACTGAATAAAAAAAATGCGCAGGTAGTCGAAAGCTTCGGCGAACAGCTCGAAGTGGAAGGCCGTAGCCTATGGCAAGATGCGCGCCGTCGTTTTGTTCATAACCGCGCGGCGCTGGCTAGTCTGTTCGTACTTGGTCTGATCGCGCTATTTGTGGTTTTTGCGCCTATGCTGTCGCAGTTTGCTTATGACGATACTGATTGGGGCATGATGTCAGCAGCGCCGGATATGGAGTCTGGGCACTACTTTGGTACGGATTCCTCTGGGCGCGACCTGTTGGTGCGTGTGGCAATTGGTGGCCGAATTTCTCTGATGGTCGGTATTGCTGCGGCATTGGTTGCTGTCGTCGTAGGGACTTTATACGGTGCCATGGCGGGTTATATCGGGGGTAAAACCGATTCCGTGATGATGCGTTTGCTGGAAATTCTCAACTCCTTTCCATTTATGTTTTTCGTGATCCTGCTGGTGACCTTCTTTGGCCAAAATATCCTGCTGATCTTTGTCGCTATCGGTATGGTGTCATGGCTGGATATGGCGCGTATCGTACGTGGCCAAACGCTGAGCCTGAAGCGCAAAGAGTTTATTGAAGCGGCGCTGGTGGGCGGTGTTTCTACGCGAAAAATCGTGACTCGTCATATTGTTCCCAACGTGCTGGGTGTGGTGGTTGTTTATGCATCACTGTTAGTGCCAAGCATGATCCTGTTTGAATCCTTCCTAAGTTTCTTAGGATTGGGGACACAGGAGCCGCTAAGCAGCTGGGGGGCACTGTTAAGCGACGGTGCGAACTCAATGGAAGTTTCGCCATGGCTGCTGATGTATCCGGCTGCGTTTCTGGTCGTGACGCTGTTCTGTTTCAACTTTATCGGCGACGGTCTGCGTGATGCCCTCGACCCGAAAGACCGTTAAGGAGTTCTACGATGATGACAACAGATAAAAGCGCTGAGCGACTGCTCGCGGTAAAAGATCTTCGTGTGACGTTCTCAACGAATGACGGCGATGTGACGGCGGTAAACGATTTAAACTTCTCGCTGCGCGCGGGTGAAACCCTCGGCATCGTTGGTGAGTCTGGCTCTGGCAAATCCCAAACGGCGTTTGCGCTTATGGGGCTGTTGGCACAAAACGGCCGCATCGGTGGCTCCGCATTGTTCAACGGGCGCGAGATCCTCAACTTACCGGAGAAACAGCTCAACAAGCTACGCGCCGAAGAAATTGCGATGATCTTCCAAGATCCGATGACGTCACTCAACCCGTATATGCGGGTAGGGGAGCAACTGATGGAAGTGCTGATGCTGCACAAAGGCATGAGCAAAGCGCAGGCGTTTGAAGAGTCAGTTCGGATGTTGGATGCGGTTAAAATGCCAGAAGCGCGTAAGCGTATGCGCATGTTTCCGCATGAGTTTTCAGGTGGTATGCGCCAGCGCGTAATGATAGCGATGGCGTTACTGTGCAGGCCTAAACTGCTGATTGCCGATGAACCAACGACGGCGCTGGATGTGACGGTTCAGGCGCAGATCATGACGCTGCTTAATGAGCTGAAAAGCGAATTTAACACCGCGATTATTATGATTACTCACGATCTCGGCGTTGTCGCTGGTATTTGTGACAAAGTGCTGGTGATGTATGCGGGGCGAACCATGGAATATGGTCAAGCGCGTGACGTATTTTATGCGCCAAGCCATCCTTATTCGATTGGCTTACTCAATGCGGTTCCTCGTTTGGATGGCGAAAACGAATCTTTGTTAACGATCCCCGGTAATCCTCCTAATCTGCTGCGTTTGCCAAAAGGCTGTCCGTTCCAACCGCGCTGCCCACATGCGACTGAGCAGTGCATGCAGATGCCGCCGTTGGAAAGTTTTGGTGAAGGACGCCTACGAGCCTGCTTTAGAACGGTGGAGGAATTGGCATGAGTCAGAGCAGCGAAAATAAAAAAGTATTGCTCGAAGTGACCGATCTGAAAGTGCACTTCGACGTTAAAGATAATAAAGCATGGTTCTGGCAGCCCGCAAAAACCCTGAAAGCCGTTGATGGTGTCACCCTACGCTTGTACGAAGGGGAAACTTTAGGCGTGGTAGGGGAGTCCGGCTGCGGTAAATCGACCTTTGCGCGCGCGCTCATTGGTTTGGTCAAAGCCACCGATGGACGCGTTGCATGGCTGGGCAAAGATTTGCTAGGGATGGATGCTAAGCACTGGCACGAAGTGCGTAATGATATCCAGATGATTTTCCAAGATCCGTTGGCGTCGTTAAATCCGCGAATGACCATTGGTGAAATTATCGCCGAGCCGTTGAAAACCTATCATCCGAAAATGTCGCGTCAGGAAGTGAAAGATCGCGTCAGAAATATGATGATGAAAGTCGGGCTATTGCCTAACTTGATTAACCGATACCCACATGAGTTTTCCGGCGGTCAATGCCAACGTATCGGGATTGCGCGTGCGTTGATCCTTGAACCTAAGCTGATCATCTGTGACGAACCGGTTTCTGCACTTGATGTATCCATTCAGGCCCAGGTCGTTAATTTATTGCAGCAATTGCAGCGCGAAATGGGGCTATCTCTCATCTTCATTGCTCATGATTTAGCCGTGGTGAAACATATCTCCGACCGCGTTTTGGTGATGTATTTAGGGCATGCCGTTGAGTTGGGAACCTATGATGAGGTGTACCACAATCCTCAGCATCCTTATACGAAAGCGCTGATGTCTGCGGTACCCGTTCCCGATCCTGATCTGGAGCGCAACAAGAAAATCCAGCTGTTGGAAGGGGAATTACCTTCTCCTATTAATCCACCGTCAGGCTGTATTTTCCGCACTCGTTGTCCGATCGCGGGGCCTGAATGTGCGTTGACGCGTCCGCTGATGGAAGGCAGCTTCCGGCATGCGGTTTCGTGTCTGAAAGTGGATCCGCTCTAAAAGCGATCCAAGAGCTTAAACCCAAGGGCGCAGTTTAGAGCTGCGCCTTCTTCCTTTTAAAAGCGGGAGTTAATCGTATCATTATCGCCTGATTTTCCCGCACTTGACGATTTGTCTCCTACTCAAGCTTGAAAGCCGAGCGCGCTCTACTCATACTGCAAGCACTAGATTTTTATCTCTATTGATTCTTTAAGGATATTTGTCATGGCAGAAGAAACTATTTTCAGCAAAATTATTCGTCGTGAGATCCCTTCTGATATCGTGTATCAGGACGATTTAGTCACTGCATTCCGAGATATCTCTCCGCAGGCGCCAAGCCATATTCTCATTATCCCCAATCAGCTGATCCCTACGGTTAACGACGTTAAGCCAGAACACGAAGCTGCGCTGGGGCGCATGATCACCGTGGCGGCGAAAATTGCACAGCAGGAAGGGATTTCTGAAGATGGTTACCGCCTGATCATCAACTGTAATCGTCATGCAGGGCAAGAGGTTTACCACATCCATATGCATCTGCTGGGTGGCCGTGCATTAGGTCCGTTGCTTGCTCGCTAACCTTTAGCGTTCCTGTTTTGCTATAACACAATGTCATTAACCGGAGTTCATCGTTATGCGCGTTTCATTCACTGGTTTTGCTCTGGCGGCGTTCTTACCGTTGGCACTCTTGGCTGGCTGTAGCACGCCGAGTCATATTGCCGTGAGTGATGGACAGCGGGTAGTGATGGATCCTTCTGTGCTGACTGCAGGCATCACGGCGGACAATCCAACGGTTTCTTCGGGAGATATCTACCCGGTTGCGTATGCCAATGTGAGCTACGGGCAGGAACAAAAGCCGATTACGCTTAACTACCGTTTCTATTGGTATGATGTGAAGGGACTGGATATTTTCCCCCACGAGCCGCCGCGCACCATTACGTTAAAACCAGGGCAGAATATCCGTCTGGAATCGACCAGTGCCAATACCCGCGCAAAACAGGTTCGTCTTTACCTCTATCTGTAAATTTGGCCAATACCTCATGGGAGAGGGATGATGAAAAAGTTTTTATCTGTGGCGTTTGCCGCGTTGCTGCTGGCGGGCTGTCAACTCCCGACAAAGCAGGGCAGTGAAACAACGACCGAACCGGAGCAACCAACGCAAACTCAGCCTCCTGTCACCGCGCCCACTACGCCGGTAGAACAGCCACCGGTTACCACCGTACCAACGCCGCCGAAGGTGCAGAGCTTTAACTGGAACGCAAGCTTAACGCCGCTGATTAATCAGATGCTGGGCTCACCGGATGTGACTGCGGGTAGCGTATTGTTAGTCGACAACGTACAAAACCAAACTAACGGAAGTATTCAGGTATCCAACGCGACCGCGGAGCTGAAAAAGGCGCTGCAGCAGGGCAATAAATTCACGCTGGTTCCAGCTAACCAAGTGACTAGTGCTAAACAGTCGTTAGGGTTATCCGCAGAAGATAGTTTAGGTTCACGCCGTAAGGCGATTGGTCTGGCGCGTATCGTTAATGCACAGTATGTGCTGTATAGCGCGGTAGACGGCGATGTGCAATCACCCAAAATTGCGATGCAGCTGATGTTGGTTCAAACCGGCGAAATCATTTGGTCGGGTAATGGGGTAGTGACTCGTTGAGCCTATGTCGAACGTGTTTGAATCATCACTGACTTCCGTGCGGGCCGTTCTGGCCCGCCGTTTTTCGTTGGTTGACCCACAAGAGTGGCAAATATCTCAAGTTGAAGGGCTGACCGGCATTAACTGGAAAGTTTCAACGCCCGAGGGCCATGCCTATCTGCTGCGTCCACAAACGCAACAAAAAACACAGCTAGGTATCAATCGCAAGCGTGAATCACGTGCGCTGAGGTTAGCCGCTGATGCCGCTATTGCGCCACTGAGCTTAGGCATTGACGCTGGCTGGTTGATTACCGAATGGATTCACGGCCAAGCACTCACTGATACCAATTGCTTTTCTCATCTGCCAGCGTTAGCAGAAAAAATAGTGGCGTTACATCGGCTTAAGCCAACGGGCCAAGCACGCGATTTTCACCGTCATTGCCAGCGTTATTATCAGTTAAGTTCACCTCACGGTTTCACTCCGCAAGCGCTCAGCATTCATCAATATTGGCAGTCGCGTGCGTTACCTATGCCGCTTAAATTCGCGCTACTGCATATGGATATCCATCCGGGAAATATCATTCAAACATCCAGTGGGCTGCGCCTTATCGATTGGGAATATGCCGCGGTAGGTGATATCGCGTTGGATCTGGCGGCGATGTATCGTAGTTTCGGCTGGGGGGAACCGCAGCAGCGCTATTTTACCGATTTGTATGTGCGGGCAGGCGGTTACGCAGACATAGAAAAATTGCAACAACATGTTCAATGCTGGTTACCCCGCGTCGATTATATGGCGTGGTTATGGTATGAAGTGCGCTGGCAGCAATCAAAACAGAATTCATTTCGTGAGGCCGCCAATCTGTTGCTATCACAGTTGCTCGCTCAGAGAGAAGCGGGATGCTAGCCAGTAACGCCGCACGTGACAACATAGCGAAGGCGTCAATGCGCGCCGCAAAGTTAAATTGATAAGGAGATTCCTTGTGGGTCCAGTAATGTTGGATGTGGCAGCCTATGAGTTGGATGCCGAAGAACGTGAGATTTTGCAGCATCCGCTGGTCGGGGGATTAATTCTATTCACCCGTAATTTCCATGATGCGCAACAGCTTCGTGAGCTGGTACGCCAAATCCGCGCTGCATCGCGTAATCACCTAGTGATTGCCGTCGATCAGGAGGGAGGCCGCGTTCAGCGTTTCCGTGAGGGGTTCACCCGTTTACCCGCGGCTCAGTCTTTTGCTGCGTTAAATAGCGATGCCGAAGGGCGCAGATTAGCCCAAGAAGCGGGGTGGCTCATGGCTTGCGAAATGATAGCCATGGATATCGATATCAGCTTTGCACCGGTGCTGGATTTAGGCCACGGCAGCGCGGCGATTGGCGAACGCTCGTTCCATGAAAAGCCAGAAATCGCAGTGCGTATGGCGGAAAGTTTTATTGATGGTATGCATGAAGCAGGCATGAAAACCACCGGCAAACATTTCCCCGGTCACGGTGCAGTGACCGCCGATTCGCATAAAGAAACGCCAATTGACCCTCGTCCGCTGGAAGAAATCATTAATCATGATATGGTTATTTTTAACCAGCTGAATTCGCGCGGTAAACTGGACGCCGTAATGCCCGCTCATGTGATTTATCCGCAGGCCGATGCGCGCCCTGCAAGCGGTTCTCCATACTGGCTAAAGCAGGTATTACGCCAACAGCTAGGCTTTAACGGCGTGATCTTCTCTGACGATTTGTCGATGGAAGGTGCTGCTGTCATGGGGAGCTACGCAGAGCGTGGTCAGGCTTCGCTAGACGCGGGCTGCGACATGATTTTGGTGTGCAATCACCGAGAGGGTGCCGTCAGCGTGTTGGATAATTTGGCACCGATCACCGCAGAGCGTGTTAGCTCGCTGTATCATAATGGTAAATTAACGCGTGAAGAGCTGATGGCTTCACCGCGCTGGAAAGCGGCGCATCAAGAATTAGAGCAGCTTCATCAGCGTTGGGTGGACAGCAAAGCATAAATACCGGCGCTTAAATCACAATAACGCAAGGCGGCATGACGTTAGCCGCTGTTTGGGAGCAGTGAGAACATGATTATTTATCTTCACGGTTTTGATTCCACCAGTCCAGGTAATCACGAAAAAGTGATGCAGCTGCAGTTCATCGATCCCGATGTGCGTTTGATTAGCTACAGTACTCGACACCCGCGCCACGATATGCAGCACCTGCTGAAAGATGTGGATAAAGTTGTGCAGCAGGCTGGCGATAATCATGCGCTGATTTGCGGCGTAGGCCTTGGCGGTTTCTGGGCAGAACGCATCGGCTATTTATGCGGTATTCGTCAGGTGATGTTTAACCCGAATCTGTTCCCGCAAGAAAATATGATGGGTAAGATTGATCGGCCTGAAGAGTATTTAGATATTGCGACCAAGTGCGTGGAGAACTTTCGGGAAAAAAATCGCGAGCGCTGTTTGGCGGTGCTTTCTCGTCACGATGAAGTGCTAAATAGCCAACGTAGCGCAGAGCACCTGCAGCCTTTCTATGAAATTGTGTGGGACGAACAGCAGACGCACAAATTTAAAAGCCTGTCGCAGCATCTGCAAAAAATTCGGGCGTTTAAAACGGTGTCTTAAGTAAGACCGTGAGAATTTAGGCGTTTCACATCCAGCTTCAGCATTCTGTTGAAGCTTTTTTTATCTCATCCTTTTGTCTGGTGAATAGTTTAAGCATGCTGGCCTAAAAGTGAGCTGGATTAATTTGCTATGGTGAATGTCAGCCATCTCGGGCCAAAAGACAGGGTGACGTTGTATCCTTTTGGCTACCACGAGATGTCTGCGTCGGCGTTTCACGCGCTTGTGGCTTATGATTATGACCGTTCGTTTTAGTCCGCTTGGGCGGATACGCGTATCTTGTAAGTCTTGTTGTTAAGTAAGTGATAGATAATTTTACTCATTGCTCTGAGCTGATGCCCAGAGCCAAGACGGAGTTAGTTATGACTGATATCGCTAAATTATTAGGTAAAGAAGCCAATTCCCTGCTCGAACATCGCTGCACGACTATTCCATCAGACCAGCTCTATCTCCCCGGTGCCGATTTTGTTGATCGTGTGATGATCGACAATAACCGCTCGCCGCGAGTGCTCGCCGCCATGCAAAATCTGTATAACACAGGGCGCTTAGCGGGTACGGGTTATCTTTCTATCCTACCTGTCGATCAGGGCGTGGAACACTCTGCTGGGGCTTCCTTTGCAGCTAACCCGCTCTATTTCGATCCAAAGAATATTGTCGAGCTGGCTATTCAGGCTGGCTGTAACTGCGTGGCGTCAACCTACGGCGTATTAGCCGCGGTTTCGCGTCGCTATGCACATAAAATTCCTTTCTTGGTCAAACTGAACCACAACGAAACGTTAAGCTATCCAACGCAGTATGATCAGACTCTGTATGCCAGCGTAGAACAGGCGTTTAATCTGGGTGCTCAGGCCGTAGGGGCAACGATTTATTTTGGTTCAGCAGAGTCACGCCGCCAAATTGAAGAAATCTCAGCGGCTTTTGAACGTGCGCATGAGTTGGGCATGGTTACGGTGCTATGGGCTTACCTGCGAAATCCAGCATTTGTTAAAGATGGCGTAGATTACCACTCTAGCGCCGATTTAACTGGGCAGGCTAACCATTTGGCCGCAACGATTGGGGCCGATATTGTGAAGCAAAAAATGGCTGAAAATAACGGTGGCTATAAAGCCGTTAAATTTGGCTATACCGATGAGCGAGTGTATACCAAACTCACCACCGACCATCCAATCGATCTGGTGCGCTATCAGTTGGCGAATTGCTATATGGGGCGTGCCGGTTTAATTAACTCCGGCGGTGCTGCTGGTGAAAATGACATTCAAGAATCGGTGCGAACCGCGGTGATCAATAAACGTGCCGGTGGCATGGGGTTGATTTTGGGACGTAAAGCGTTCAAAAAATCGATGAAGGATGGCGTCGCGTTAATCAACGCGGTGCAGGACGTGTATTTAGATAAGAAGGTGACTATCGCTTAACCGAAAGCGAGGTGGCTGAGAATAGTTGGCTTAGAAAAATAGGCTAAAAAAAGCGGGCTCAGTCAGAACGACTGGGCCCGCTTTATGATGGACTGAGGGCAAAAGGTGATGAAGATGCTTTAGCGGCCTGCCTTCAGCTTCTGGAAGTAGTTCTCATAAATTTCGCTGGCGCTACCCACGTCGTTTTGCCACTCACCATGAGCGATGGTGTCAGCATCAGGGTAGAGTGATTTATCGCCAGAGATGGATGCTGGCAGCATCTTCTGAGCCGCTAAGTTCGGTGTTGGATAGCCGATAGTTTTGGCAACCTGTACCGCAATATCAGGGCGAAGCAGGAAGTTAATCAGCTTCAAGGCACCTTCAGGATTCTTCGCGTTAGCGGGAATAGATAGGCTGTCCATCCAGAAAATCCCGCCTTCTTTCGGCCAAATCACCTCTAGCGGCGTACCAGCTTCACGTGCAACGTATGCCGAGCCATTCCAGACCATCCCCAGATTGACTTCGCCTTCCATGTAGGGGTTAGCAGGGTTATCAGAGTTAAAAGCCAGCACGTTTGGCATCAGCTTTTTCAGCTCTTCATAAGCCGCTTCGATCTGTTTAGGGTCAGTGGTGTTACCTGAGTATCCCAGTTTCAGCAGAGCCATTTGGAAAACTTCGCGTGCATCGTCGGTGAGCAGCAAGCTACCTTTATATTCTGGCTTCCATAGGTCAGCCCAACTGGTGACGCTTTTAGGATCGATGGCATCCGAGTTAACACCAATCGCGGTTGCACCCCAGATATAGGGAATGGAGTAGTCATTCTCTGGGTCGAAAGGCTTGTGCAGCAGATTCGGGTCCAGATTATGGAAGTTGCTTAGCTTAGATTTGTCGATCTTTTGCAGCATGCCTTCTTTACTCATTTTGGAAACAAAATAAGTGGAAGGAACCACCAGATCGTATGCACCACTTTTATACGTCTTCAGCTTGGCATACATGGTTTCATTGGACTCGTAGGTGGAATAAATCACCTTGATGCCGGTTTCCTTGGTGAACTGCTCTAACAGTCCCGGCGGCACATATTCAGTCCAGTTATAGAAATAGACAGTATTATTGTCATTTTCCGTTTTCGGCGCATCGGCAGCGATTGCGGCATTAACTCCCAAAGCCAACAAACCTGCGGCTACCAGAGGTGACCACTTTTTCATTCAGCGTATCCCTATAGTGAAGGTCGAAATAAAGAGAAAATCTCTATGGGTCCTGCATGGAACACTTCGACAAGAACACATGTTTTCGCGGGAGTTGTACCATCAGGGCGGCCATTATAGGAGCGGGGGGGCGTGGGGTAAAGCAAGGGGATGGATTAGGTTTTACGGGCCGTGGCAAATAAATGGGTTTCCGCCGCCAATGCATCCCATTGGCGGCAGACAGATGTCAATTTAGCCTAGCCGATCGTCTGGCGGTGGATTTTGCTTTTGTTGGATCGCATAGGCTTTCTCATGTTCCCCTTGTTTACGGGCATAGAACATCAAAATGCTTAAGCTGATAATAAAGGTTGCCGTCAGCTTAATATTTTCTGCCCCAGACAATGCGACGAAGCAGAAAATACAGCCTAATGTCGCTGCCATAACGCTGACGATATTTTTCAGCGATGCTCCTTCCATACGAATTAACGCCACGCAGGAGTAGAAATACGGCAGCATGGTCAGCAGAACCGCGATGCCAATAAGCTCGCCAAAAATATCGGAAGAGTTGCTGCCTTTCGCACTCATGAAGGTCATGAATGCCATCAACAACGTCATTTTTATGGCCGAGAGGATGATGCCTTTACGCGGCACGCCGTGGCTATCCACTTCGCCGTATATTTTAGGGAAGTTTCCGTCGCGCGCAGCGCGAACACCGGCCTGACCGACCAACATCATCCACGAGCCCAGCGCTGCCAAACAGGCAAATGCGGTAAAGGCAGATACCACTGGCGCAGCCCATGAGCCAATCATCATCGAGGTACTGGCGGCGAAAGGCGCACCGGTTTTCGACATCACTTCAGCTGGGAACATCCCGCTCATGACCTGTGTTGCCAGAATATACACAATCCCAGCTAATGCGGTACCCAGCATGGTTGCGATAGGAACGGTGCGCTGCGGGTTTTTCACCAGACCCGAACTGACGGCCGCGGATTCCACGCCGACAAACGCCCATAGGCAAATCAGGATGCTGTGCATAATCGCTTTGCTGTCCGCTTGGCCGGAGGTATTCCAGTTCGCCTGATACAGCGTAGGGTCAAACCAATGCCAGCCGGCGACGGCGGTACCAATGACGGGAACGAGGACGAGGATCAGTCCCAGCGTGGTCAAGCGACTCACCCAGTTGCCTCCCATCATGTTCACCAACGCCATAATCCAGATAATGACGATACTGGCAATACCAGCAGGGATCGGCTGATTAAGCGCGGGGAAGAAGACCGAAAGATAGGCGACACCGGCAAGACAGTCGGCGAGATTACCTATCCAGTTAGCATGGTAGTACAGCACGGCGGTTTGGAAGCCAAATGCGGGGCCTAAACGGCCAGCATAGGCGATAGGTCCGCCAACCTGTGGATCGCGCGTGGTTAAACGTGCAAACACATATGCCAATGACATGGCACCGATCAATGTAATAAACCATCCGAAGAGAGCGATAGAACCAATTTTGGCGAGGTTCGCAGGTAGGAGGGCGATACCGCTCCCCATCATGTTACCTGCGACGATACCGGTACACGCTATCAGCCCGATTTTTTTAGAAGACGCCATTTTAGCCCCGTTAACATCAGCATTTAGCTATGTTCCCTCACGGCACGCTGTCGTTTGATATTGAAAATCCCTGGGTGAGAATTATATGACAAATTGAGACACGTATCACATTTGCAAATGGGTTAACGACAATGCATTGAGCTAAAACAGTTTTGAGTCACAACCGATGTTGTAATGAACAATGTAAACCGAGTTGTCTTGCACTAAAGCTAGCACAGGAATGCAAAAAAGGCGCTCTGGGCGCCTTTCATGTTGAATCAGTATTCTTAATTAAAGTGGCTTGGATGCCGTCCTGTCGCGCAGTATGAACTGACTCCCTAGTACCAGAACCAGCGATAATACTAGCAGGATGGTTGCCAGCGCGTTGACCTCTGGAGAGACGCCCACTTTCACCATTGAGTAGATTTTCAAGGGTAAAATTTCATAGCTTGGGCCGGTCACAAATGAGGAAACAACCACATCATCCATGGATAGCGTGAAGCTCAGTAACCAGCCAGCTGCGACAGCAGGCATGGCGAGCGGCAAAAGAATTTTGTGCAGAATAATGACTTCGCTAGCGCCAAGATCTTTGGCCGCCTCCAGCATACGCACGTCAAAACCCTTTAGGCGTGAATATACGGTGACCACGACAAAGGGCAGGCAGAAGGTGATATGCGAGAACAGCAGTGACCAAAAGCCTAAAGAAACCCCCAGTAGCATGAACAGCACCAGCAGCGAAATCGCCATCACGATATCCGGTGACATCATCACAACGAATAGCATTCCGCTGACAAAAGGTTTGCCGCGGAAGCGATAGCGGAACAGCGCTACGGCGGTCAGTGAGCCGATCAGCGTCGCAAAGGTGGCAGAGAGCACCGCCATCGTGATCGAATGACCTGCGGCCTGCAGCAAGCTGTCATTGTTCATCAACGTGCTGTACCAATCGAAGGTGAATCCCTTCCAATTGATGCCAAAACGAGAGCTATTAAACGAGTTAGCGATCAGAATAATAATAGGAATATATAAATAGGCATAGACGATGGACATAAATCCACCGCGCAGCAGGCGTCCGATCATTCCAGTTCCACCTTTTTATTCATTAATTTCCCGACGCGATAATAGATATACAGCAGAATTCCCATCACCAGCGTTAAACATATGCTGGTCGCCGCGCCGAAGGGCCAGTCGCGGATATTTAGGAACTGGCTTTTTATCACGTTGCCAATCAGGAGGTTCTTCGCACCGCCCAGCAGGTCAGAGACGTAGAACAGCCCCAATGATGGCAGCATGACCAACAATGAGCCTGCAACAATCCCCGGCATGGTTAATGGGATAATAATACGAATAAAGGTTTGTAGCTTATTAGCCCCCAAATCACGTGCGGCCTCCAGCACTGATTTATCGAGTTTCTCAATACTGGAATAGAGCGGCATCACCATAAACGGCAATAGGATATAAATCAGCCCCAGAATAACCGCTTCTGGTGTATACATAATCCGTAAAGGCGTATCGATAATTCCGGTCCACAAAAGAAACTCGTTCAGATAACCACGGGTGCTGAGAAATAATTTCAGGCCATAAATACGTATGAGTGAATTTGTCCAGAATGGAACAATCAGCAAAAACAGCAGAAGAGGGCGTACTCTCTCGGGTAGGCGAGCAAGAATAAAGGCAAAAGGATACCCGATCACCAAACAACATAGCGTGGCGATGACGGCCATATTGAGCGAGTGCAACAACACTTCGGCATACAGCGGATCAAATAAACGCGTGTAGTTATCGAGAGAGAACACCATCTTGACCAGATGAGCGTCATCACGCGTTAGGAAGCTGGTGGCGATAATCATCAGATTCGGCATAAAGACGAATAGCACCAGCCAAGCGACCACGCCGGTGATCACCACATTCTGGAAATACTTACGCGACTTCTTCATCAGCCAGCACCACCTCCCAGCTTTCGACCCAAGTCACGGCCATTTTTTGATTCAGTGAATGATCCACATCGGGATCGTCTTCATTAAAGAACTCGCTGACCAGCACCATCTTGCCGTTTTCCAGTTCGACGGTTGATTCCAGCGTCATACCTTTATAGTTACGCTCGCGGACATAGCCGATGATGCCATCGACATGCTGACCGTGGTGTATTTCTTCAACGCGCACGTCTTCAGGGCGAAGTAACACGTTCAGTTTATCGCCAGGGCTGACTTCCATTGCCGCATCCACATAAATATTGCACTCGCGACCTTCAACATTGGCCCTCACGCGATGCTCATCAACGCGGTGCAGCACTTCCGCATCGAATATGTTGATTTCTCCGATGAAGCTGGCGACAAACAGATTTTTCGGCTCTTCATAAATCTCACGCGGCGTACCGTCCTGCTCGATTTTACCGTCGCGCATCACCACGATACGGTCGGACATCGTCAGTGCTTCTTCCTGATCGTGCGTGACAAAGATAAAGGTAATCCCCAGCTTACGCTGTAACGCTTTAAGCTCGTTCTGCATCTGCTTACGTAGCTTGTAATCCAACGCGGAGAGTGACTCATCCAGCAGGAGCACCCTTGGCTTATTTACTACCGCGCGCGCAATGGCGACACGCTGTTGCTGACCACCAGAGAGCTGATGAGGACGACGCTGAGCAAACTCTTCCAACTGAACCATGCGTAACGCTTCCAAAGCGCGCGGCTTAATTTCTGCCTCGGGTCTTTTTTGCATACGTAGGCCAAAGGCGACGTTGTCGAGCACGGTCATATGCGGAAACAACGCATAACTTTGAAATACGGTGTTTACGTGTCGCTGTTCAGCGGGGAGGTGAGTGATATCTTCACCGTCCAGAATCACTCGACCGTCATCGACGTCTTCCAAACCGGCAATAAGACGCAAAACGGTGGTTTTTCCGCAGCCAGAAGGGCCGAGAATGGTCAAGAACTCGCCATGATTAATCGTGAGGTCAAGGTCAGTGATGATATCTTTATCATCGAAAGACTTGCGGATACCTGCCAAACGGACAACAGGCTGTGATGCTGCGTTAGAACCTAGAGAGGATATCTCAGTCATTTATTTGCTACTCTATCCCGGTGTGAATTGCAGATAGAACCGCCGCTGAAAAGACTGTTATCCCTTTCATCGCTGAAAGGTAAGAGCAGGTAGACTCAAGCTAGATCAATGAGTCAGGCAGCTCAAAACCAGCGGCGCCAATCAAAAATTAAGGCGCGAATGATAGACTGTGTGAACTATAATTAAAAGCCAGCCCGCTAATAAATCCTGATTTTCCCGCCTTACAGCCACCATGATGCACTAATTTACCTCGAATGGGGCAAAAATCCTGTGAAACGGCTATTTTTATTCAGTATTACTTTCTTTACTTTCTTTACTTTGTTTAACTTCAGCTAAAAATGACCTGACGCAATATTTCAGTTTTGTCGCCTCCGCATAATGTAAAACCTATGATGAGGGCAAGGGGTTTTTCCCATAATGAGATGTATACCCGTCATACTTCAAGCTGCATGCGCGTTGGCTACGCTCGTTCACCCGAATCACTTACCGAGAGTAAGCTCATCGGGGTTCACTCAATTGCCGCCTTCCTGCAACTCGAATGATTTAGGGTTTTACAGTGCAATCGCCTTGCAAAAGTCCACGCTTGACGTTGTTTGGCTCGCCCACTAGTCGATTATTTATCCTACGCGGCACTTGTCCTTCCTTCTTTGCCCCCCTGCAGCAAGAATGATGCGGACTGTGACGAATAATGAATTATTGCGAGACACTTTATGAATAACTTACTCGACCGCTTTTTTAATTATGTTTCTTTCGACACACAGTCAAAATCCGGCGTTCGTCAGGTCCCGAGTACCGATGGTCAGATGAAGTTAGCACGGGCGCTGAAAGCAGAATTAGTCGAATTAGGCTTTGAACAGGTTACCTTAAGCGATCACGGGTGCGTGATGGCAACGCTGCCCTCTAACGTTAGCTGGAAAGCGCCGACGATCGGTTTTATCTCCCATTTAGATACGGCCCCTGACGCCAGTGGCAAAAATGTTAATCCACAAATCGTCGAAAACTATCGCGGTGGAGATATTGCGTTGGGTATTGGTGACGAAGTGCTGTCGCCTGTGATGTTCCCTGTATTGCACCAGTTGCTTGGTCAGACGCTGATCACCACCGATGGTAAAACGTTGCTGGGGGCTGATGATAAAGCGGGGATTGCCGAAATCGTGACGGCGATGCTACGTCTTAAACACAATAACGTACCTCATGGTGATATCCGCATCGCATTTACGCCGGATGAAGAAGTGGGTAAGGGCGCACAGTTTTTCGATGTGGAGGCCTTTGACGCGGAGTGGGCATACACCGTGGATGGCGGCGGCGTGGGCGAATTGGAGTGCGAGAATTTCAATGCCGCATCGGTCACTATCAAGATCGTAGGCAACAACGTGCATCCGGGAACGGCAAAGGGCGTGATGGTGAATGCATTGTCGCTGGCGGCACGTATCCATAACGAATTACCACCGGAACAAACGCCTGAGAATACCGAAGGCTATGAAGGCTTCTATCATTTGGCTTCGATGAAAGGCACGGTAGAGAAAGCCGAAATGCATTACATCGTGCGTGATTTCAGCCGTGAAGGTTTTGAAGCACGTAAGAAAACCATTATGGATATAGCCAAAAAGGTGGGCAAAGGTCTCCATCGCGACTGCTATATTGAAGTGACGTTGGATGACAGCTACTACAACATGCGTGATGAAGTGGCAAAACATCCACATATCATTGAGCTAGCGCAGCAGGCGATGCACGATGTTGGCATTGAGCCAATCATGTGTCCGATTCGCGGCGGTACAGATGGTGCTCAGCTTTCATTCCGCGGCCTGCCTTGTCCGAATCTGTTTACCGGTGGCTATAATTTCCATGGCAAACACGAGTTCATCACGCTCGAAGGCATGGAAAAAGCCGTTTCGGTTATTATGCGCATTGCTGAGTTGACCGCGCTGAAAGCCAAAGGCTAGCAACAAAAAAGCCGCTGAAAATCAGCGGCTAAAATAAACAGACACAGCGGCAATAAATCGTTATACCCAGAATCGTTCAAACTGCATTTTGCTGGCTGCGTTCGTTATGCTTCCCCTCCTTGGGACTCACGAGCGAACGCTTGTCGGGTCAATGCAACTCGAATTATTTTTGGGTAGAGATCGCTGAGCGATCGGTCAAAATACGCAGGGTCACGGATTCAACCTGATCCTGCGTTTCTTTATGGTGGCGAACCATATGCGCTGTTTTCAGGTGCGCATCTAAATGCGCATGAGATTCCCAACGCTCAAGCATGAAAATGGTATCTGGTGCTAAGGTTTGCGGCTCAATGGCTGGCAGCATGTCAGTCAACGGTGCGTACTGATAGCAACCTTCTTCAGCTAACACTTCGGCCTGCAAGGCTTGAAAACGTTTAACGATCTCATCGAGATGGCCAGATCGAACTTTGATTTCAGCTATAACGGTAATCATGGCGATGCCTTATTTTTGAGCGAAAACGGTCGCTAAATGATCGCGGTAACAAGCGATATTGTGTTCAACGTTTGGATTCTTGATAACGTCGGTACACAGGAACGTTGGCAGGCGGGTCATACCCAAGAATTCATTGGCTTTGTGGAAATGCATGTACAAACCGTCAACCCCTTGGCCGTGGAAGAACTGATCCGGATCGTCAAACGCTTCCTGTGGTGCGTTCCAGGTCAGAGACAACATATGTTTCTTACCCTGAATTAAACCGCCTGAACCATATTTTTTGCTGGCATCAGAACGGGTACGACCATCGCTGGCATACAGGCGGCCGTGACCTTCAGTGAAGACTTCATCGATGTATTTTTTCACGATCCACGGCTCACCCATCCACCAGCCTGGCATCTGATAAATCACCACGTCGGCCCACAGATAATTTTCAATTTCTTGCTCTACTTCATAGCCGTGATCGATAGTGGTTTCACGCACTTCATGACCCAATGCAGACAGCGTTTCTTTGGCAACTTCATGCAGCGTGGTATTCAGTTGCCCTTTAGAGTGACCGAAAGCTTTCATACCATTGATTAGGAAAATCTTGCTCATAATGCAAACTCCTCAAGCGGCGCAGTGAAAAATGGACGCCGTGTTGTTATTCAATAAATTCGTTAGCGACTGAAGTAATTATCACACTCTTTATTTTTATAAAATAGGTGATATGAATCACAACACCTTTGCGTAACAGTCAATAATTGAGAGGGGAATAGGAATAATCTCGTCATCAACCCGCGCGAGAGTGGGTAGCAAACAGACGCTGAAATAGCGTAGAGAGCAGGATAGGGAAGCAACGGGCGCTGAGTCAGCTTAGAATTTGCACCGGATTGGGACGGATCAGAATGGATAAACCCTGAGAAAAATATTCCGCCCAATCCTGCACACGGAGGATTGGGCGGGGCGTCACATTACGCTACAGGTTTAGCAATAATGCTACGGGTTTCCATACGAACTTCTGTCAGATAGACCTGCAGGTTATCACCGGTTTGATACACGGTTTCACCTT
Source organism: Hafnia sp. HMSC23F03 (assembly GCF_001816025.1). NCBI lineage: Bacteria > Pseudomonadati > Pseudomonadota > Gammaproteobacteria > Enterobacterales > Hafniaceae > Hafnia > Hafnia sp. HMSC23F03. The sequence goes on along the minus strand of NZ_KV824232.1, from coordinate 52,720 downwards.
TAATCTGTACACTGCCAGTCTCTTGACTGCACACCAACTCGTCGCGGACAGCATGAATAAAGGACGATGGGATAAACGCTATTGCACCATTATCAACCAGACGAACGCGCATTCCGCCACGAGAGATGTCGATGATTTCAGCATTGAAGTGAATTGCTGGATCAACTTTGTCTTTCAGGAAGCGTGCATATAGCCAATCCCCGACGTCACGCTCGGCCATACGGTTCAAGCGGCGGCGTTCTGCCATTTGCACCGTGATAGATTCATCGGGGCGCTGAGCCGGTTTGTCGGCAATTAATGCCTTCAGCAAGCGATGATTGACCATGTCACCGTATTTACGAATCGGCGAGGTCCAGGTCGCGTAAGCCTCCAAACCTAGGCCATAGTGCGGGCCAGGCTCAGTGCTGATTTCGGCAAACGTCTGGAAACGCCGCACACGGCTATCAAGGAACGTCGTCGGCAGCGAATCCAGATGGCGACGTAGCTCACAGAAGCCTTGCAACGTCAGCAATGCTTCGGCATTAGCCGCCACATCGTTGGCTTGCAAAATGCTCACGGCTTGTTCAACTAGCGCCGGGGCGAAACCAGAATGGGTATTATAGACACCAAAGCCCAAGCGATCGCGCAGGACGATAGCAGCACAGACGTTGGCGGTGATCATGCACTCTTCAACGATACGGTTTGCTACACGGCGATGCTCGGCAATGATATCCACCACGCTGCCTTTCTCACCTAAAACAAAGCGGTAATCAGGACGGTCTTTAAATACCAATGCGTGCTGTTGGCGCCAGTTTGAGCGCGAATCGGCTAAACGATGCAGCAAACGCACCTGCTGTTCAATCTGCGCGTTCTCTGGTTTCCAGCTACCCACGCCTTCCAGATAGTCTGAAACTTCGTCGTAGACCAGTTTCGCTTTGGACTCAATCCAACCGGCAAAGAAGCGGATATCGTCAGAGATCGCACCGTCTTGCGCGACGGTTACGCGGCACAGCAACGCTGGACGACGTTCGTTGGCGCGCAATGAGCACAGGTCATCTGACAGATCGCGCGGCAACATCGGGATATTAAAGCCGGGCAGGTAAGTGGTGAATGCACGTACCTGAGCGATTTTGTCCAGCTCGGAACCTTGCTCGACATAAGCCGTTGGATCGGCGATAGCGATTGTCAGCGCCAGAGAACCCTCTTCAGTCTCCTGCACATACAGCGCATCATCCATATCTTCCGTGCTGGCGCTATCGATGGTGACGAACGGCAGTGCGGTGAGGTCTTCACGCTGTAAACCTTCTTCATGCATTTCGCTACCAGACCATTCAGGCGCACTGCGATCCAGACCGTGGCGCGCGAGAGTCACCCACCATGGCGCGAAATCATCGCCACCGTCGGTGATGTAGGTGGTGATATTGGCAAAGAAGGTACGATCGCCTTTCAGTGGATGGCGATTCATTTCAGCAACGACCCAGTCGCCTTGCTTAAATTCATGCGTCACCGTGTTGTCAGCCCGGCAAGGGATGGCATCTTTGAGTAACGGATGATCAGGAATGATGGACAGTCGGTTGTCACCGTCTTTTTTCTGCACACGACCAACGAAGCGAGTCAGGAAAGGTTCAACCAACTCTTCCGGCTCAACAACTTCACGATCTTTCTCAGTGTGAACAGCAGCCAGAACGCGGTCACCGTGCATGACTTTTTTCATGTACGGAGGCGGAATGAAATAGCTTTTCTGAGCGTCAACTTCCAAGAAGCCAAAGCCTTTGTCGGTCCCTTTTACGACGCCTTCAACGCGTGGAGTCTGGGAATGCAGTTGCTGTTTAAGCTGTGCGAGCAGCGGGTTATCCTGAAACATAGTATTGAAACGTAGATTCCGGCAGGTGGATGAAGTGAGTGACCTCAAGGGCGGTTCACATTTTTACGCGAATCAGCCCCTATGAGCAAGCCCCCGTTTCGACTGTGGGTGAAATGTTCAGCGATTCTGCTAAAACAGTTCATTCCCCCAGCGAAACAAGTAACCTCTGGCTCCAAGCCGCGGTAGCAAGGGCAATAATGAGCTCAAGAATTTCGCCGTGGGTGAGTCCTGATTGGCTCAAGGATGCGACGTGTGCAGGAGTGAATCGGTAGGGCGTTTGGGAAAGGGTAATACTGGCCTGAATAATAGCGCGTTCGCGACGGCTACATTGGGCAATAGCACTAACAGGATCGGCCAACACGGCATCGGCTTGTAAGCGATGTTTACTTAGCAACAGATAGCGCCGTGCATGATGTTGACTACCGCGACGACAACCGTTCAGTCGAGCGCTGACTAAAAATGCCAACTCGCGTAGCGGCTGGCGTAGGCGGTCACTACAGTTATATCCGTCGGTGAATAACTGAGTACTCACGTCGGCCGCTTCGCCGTTGTGCATGTTGATAAGCATCAGCGCGATGGCCAGTCCTGAGGGAGCGCCGCATACCGCAATGGGAGACAGCGAAGCATCCACACCCAGTGGCAGCCAAGGCCGCCATGCGGCAGATAATTCTGCGGGTAACGCACTAAGCTCCAAAGGGGGAAATATCGTCGGCTCGGAAGGGAGCGGATGACCGGAGAGCGCAGATGTTCCCGCAATGAGTCTCGCTTGCAGGCATACCAGACCGATAATTTGCGAGAGAGTCACAATATCAGGGTAAGAGAGCTTAACGGCACGTAGCGCCCGCAGGTTTTGCTTGCTGCTGCGGGTAGGATCCCATGCCAAGAGCCGTGCATGTTCGGTGATCTGCGCCAGTCGCTGATTACTCTCGCGCGTGTTATGCGGGCAGTGCAGCGGGGCGAGCTGTTTGGCGTAGAACGTGCTCAACGGCGTCACCTGTGAAACCTGCGCGACAGTGAGCGCAATGCTTAAGCGATCATAGTGTGAAAGCGAGTGCTCGCGTGTGATGTTAGGGGCTACGCCTAATAGCTGGGTATAGGCATCCCCCACTAACTGGAAATAAGCCTCACGTTCAGTGTGTTGGTCAAACAGGGCAAAGCGCCCTTGAGTCAGAGGCAGGCTATTATCCACATCGTGCGATGAGGAAGAGCGTGAGCTAAAAACCGTAAGCGGCGAAGTCGATCGCTCCATGGTGTATCCTTCAGGCATCTTACGAAAAAAGGGTGAACCCTTTATGAAACAGCCTACTATCCTTGCTTAATGTGGTTGGCAGATGAAATATTGTTAAGGAATAGGCTAGGTTGAAAAGGAATAACTGCAGGGGATGAGAAGCTAACATAAAAAAATCCCCAGCCTAGGCCGGGGATTTGTCGTGCAGAACAAACGGTAGGAAATTAATCCAGTTCCAGCTCGTTCATTGCCGCGATGTTGAAGCCACCATCAACGTGCAGGATTTCACCGGAGATACCGCCCGCCAGTGGAGAGCACAGGAAGGCTGCGGAGTTACCCACATCTTCGATGGTCACGGTGCGACGAATAGGCGTAACGGCTTCGCAATGTGCCAGCATTTTACGGAAGTTTTTGATACCGGATGCAGCCAGAGTGCGGATTGGACCTGCGGAGATACCGTTAACACGGATGCCTTCAGGGCCCATGGCGTTTGCCATATAGCGTACGTTTGCTTCCAGAGACGCTTTAGCCAGACCCATAACGTTGTAGTTAGGGATAGCGCGCTCTGCACCCAGATAGGACAGAGTCAGCAGACCAGCGCCTGGATTCAGCATGGTGCGGCAAGCTTTTGCCATCGCAACGAAGCTGTAAGAGCTGATGTCGTGAGCGATTTTGAAACCGTCGCGCGTGACCGCATTCACATAGTCGCCGTCCAACTGGTCGCCTGGAGCGAAACCAATGGAGTGAACGAAACCGTCGAATTTAGGCCAAGATTTTGCCAGCTCAGCAAACATCGCATCGATGCTTTCGTCTTCTGCTACGTCACATGCCAGAACCAGATTAGAACCCAACTGAGCGGCGAATTCTTCTACGCGAGATTTCAGTTTGTCATTCTGGTAGGTGAAAGCCAGCTCAGCGCCTTCACGGTGCATAGCCTGTGCGATACCGTAGGCAATGGAGAGTTTACTGGCTACGCCAGTGATCAGAATGCGCTTACCGGTAAGAAAACCCATACAATAATCCTTGTAGTCTTGGTTTGCGTTACCCTTCATCCTCGTTGCAGCCATAAGCAGCCTCAATGAATTCGGGGAACTAAATGCAAACTGTTATATGCGGCGGAAAACAGAGTGGTGCAAAAAGAAACACGTTTGTTAATCCGTCCAGCACTTGTGTTAATAAAACTAAACCGAGCGATTCTATCACGCTTGATTCACTGTGGAATGCTTTTGATGCTCTGCTCGGATCAGTGGTTGATTTCTAGGCTGTTATTGGTGCTAAAACAGCTGATTAGAAAACTCCGCCGTCGCGGCGCCATGCATCCGCCGTTAACGCCTCGCCAAAATGACTATTGATTAAGCGTTTAGTCTGCTCATGCAGCGGTGCAGCCAATACTTCAGAAGTGCTGCCGCGTTCTACCACTTCACCATGATGCATGACCATCACCTGATCGCTGATGTGTTTCATCATGCCTAAATGCTGAGTCACATAGATATAGGCGATACCATGCTTTTGTTGTAGTTCTAACATCAAATTAATGATCTGCGAGCGCATCGACATGTCTAGCGACGCCAGCGCTTCATCCGCCACAATCACCTGCGGCTGTAAAATTAACGCGCGCGCCAGCGCAATACGTTGAATCTGTCCTGATGCCAGCATGTGAGGGTAGTAGTAAGCATGGTCTGAACGCAGGCCGACCTGACGCAGCGTTTCATTGATGCGTTGCTCGCGTTCGGGTGCATCTAGCTCCGTGTTTAACCGGAGCGGCACATCCAATATTTGACCGATACGCTGGCGAGGATTGAGCGACGTCGACGGATCTTGAAAAATCATGCGGATGCGCTGGCTCCGATAGCGAAAATCACCGTAGTGCAGCTGTTTATCATCAATCACGATGTCGCCAGCGGTGGGCTCAATCATACCGGAAAGCATTTTTGCCAGCGTCGATTTCCCCGAACCATTCTCGCCGATGATGGCCAACGTTTGTCCCTCTCGCAGCGTAAAGCTTACCGGTTTAACCGCTTCAAGATTCTGACGGCGGAACAAGCCGGTGCGATAGCGGAAAGTCTTTTGCAGATTATGCACTTCCAGTAGCGTACTCATTGCGTCTCCTCCATGTTGAGCGGGAAGTGGCAGGCAAATTTATGCGCTTTAACGGTTCGCAACGGCGGCGTTTCAATGCACTTTTTCTGCGCATAAGGACAACGCGGTCCTAGTCGACAGCCAATAGGCAAATGCTCGAGCGACGGAATGGCACCCGGCAGCGTATTGAGACGGCTTTTATGTGGCAATGCGCGGCCAAAATCTGGCATCGCACGAATCAGCGCCTGCGTATAAGGATGGTGTGGGGTGACCAAAATCTCTTCACAGGTGGCGCTTTCTACCGTTTGCCCGCAGTACATGACGTTGATGCGGTCGGCCCATTTACTCATCATTTGCAGGTCATGACTGATCAGCAAAATGGTGGTGTTATTGTTTTGATTCATGCGCGACAGCAGGCGGAAAATTTGTGCCTGAGTGGTGGGCTCCATCGCATTGGTCGGTTCGTCAGCAATCAACAAGCGCGGCTGGTTTGCTAAAGCAATAGCGATCATCACTTTCTGGCATTCGCCTTCGGTAAGCTCATACGGAAAACTGCGCATGATATCTTTGTGATCTTTAATGCCGACGCGGTGCAGCAGCTCAATGGCGCGACGCTTGCGCCAGTGGAATCGTTGCCACCAGCGACCTTTGTAGGTCCAGCCGGGAATCGCCTGAATAACCTGTTTACCAATGCTTTCAGAGGGATCCAAACAGGACTGTGGCTCTTGAAAAATCATCGACACGTTATGGCCGACCAAGCGGCGTCGCTGACGTGGCGTCAGGCGCAGTAAATCAATGTCATCAAAGCGGAAACGATCGGCGGTTACTTTCCAGTTATCTTTGGTGACGCCGCAGATTGCTTTGGCAATCAGACTTTTTCCTGAGCCGGATTCGCCCACCAATCCGCGCACTTCACCTTCGGTTAGCGTAAGACTCACGCGATCGACGGCTTTGACCGGCCCTTCGGCAGTCATAAATTCAATTGTCAGGTTACGAATATCAAGTAACGGCATTTTGCTTCCTATTCCACGCCTGCGTTGATCGCTCGGCGCATTCCGTCGCCTAATAAATTCACCAGCAGCACGCTTATCATGATAGCCGCGCCCGGCAACATAACCGTCCATGGAGCGACATACACCAGCTCCAGCGAATCGCCTAGCATTGCCCCCCACTCGGGAGACGGCAGCTGCGCCCCGAGGTCGAGAAAACCGAGTGCCGCGATATCTAAAATTGCCATCGAAAGGGCACGGGTGAATTCACCCACCAGTACGCCAGCGATGTTAGGTAATACTGAATCCCAGAGGATGAACCACGTGGATGCGCCGTCTAGACGTGCGGCAACGACGTACTCTTTTTCCAACTCTTCGTGTACCGAGGTATAAACCTCGCGCACCATATGTGGTAACAGTGCTAGCCACACGGCCAGCATAGCGTGTTCCAGACGCGGTCCCATAAAAGCGACGACGACAATCGCTAGCAACAGGGAAGGGATTGAGAGCAGCGTATCCAGAATATGATTCAGGATCGCCGAGCGTAAACCATGCGTCACACCGGCCAAAATACCGATAATCACACCAAAAATACTGGCGGCGATGGTGACAATCAAAGCAGAGCCAAATGTCGGCGCAACACCGCATAACAGGCGGCTAAGAATATCGCGGCCTAAATCGTCGGTGCCGAGGAAAAATGACACGTTCCCGTAACGCGACCACGACGGTGGCAGCAGTTGGTAGCCGAGAAATTGTTGGTCTAGCGCATACGGCGCCAGCATGCTGCCAAAGAAACATAGCGCTATCAGCAGCAGTACGCCGTACAGACCAATCATGGCGAGCGTATCGGCATGAAAATGCAGCCACGTCTGACGCAGTGGGCTAGGTACGCGTTTTTCGCGGTATACGTTATCGAAGTGCATACCATTCCTTATGTTTCAATGGATTTGTCAGTGCGCCCACGATATCAGACAGCACGTTCACGATTAACACCAGAGAACCGACGAGCATCACGCCCGCAGAGATAGCAGCAAAATCCTGCTGGCGAATGGCGTTAATCATCCAGCGGCCTAGCCCCGGCCAGCTAAATACCACTTCAGTAATCATCGCCAGTGTCAGCATGGTGGAAAACTGTAGTCCCAGCTTCGGGATAATCGGCGGCAGCGCATTATGCAACACATGACGACGGATAATGGTAAATCGGGTCAAACCACGCGTAGCGGCGGCTTTAATATAATTCTGGCTGACGACGTTATCGGTACTGATCCTCATTAGGCGGATCACTTCGGTCATTGGAACCAGCGCAAGCGCAGTAACGGGCAGGATGATATGGCGAGCGACACTCATCAGCATGGCATCACGATAAGGTGAGTCCGACAGCCAAGCATCAATTAAGGCAAAACCGGTCACGTTTTTCATCGGATAGAGCAGATCGTAGCGGCCTGATACCGGCAGCCATCCTAGATGCAGCGAAAAGAACAGCATCAACAAAATGGCTAGCCAGAAAACCGGCATCGAATAGCCAAACAGCGCCAACGCGCTGATGGCGCCGTCTTGCCATTTTCCCCGTAGCAGACCGGCGATAATCCCCAGAGGAATACCGACAATCAATGCCAACATAAAGGCCAAAATGCATAGCTCCATGGTGGCTGGGAAGACTTCTTTCAGTTGCTCCACGATCAGTTGGCCGTTGATGCTGGAAACACCAAAGTCACCTTGAAATAGGCTATGCACGTAAAAGCTGTATGCATCAATCAGCGATGCTCCGCCAAGCGGCGCATGTGGCGTGAAATAGAGCAGGCTAAAGCCGACCAGCGATAGAAAGAATATCGTGACCAACAGCAACAGCAGTCGACGCAAAGTGAAGATAATCATGGTTTATCCTCCGCGCTGGCAGGGGCATCTGCGGCAGACGTTGGTGGGCCTGCGTCAGGATCGTTAGCCACTTCGGGCTCGGGTTGTTTTTCACGATAGACGCCGGCGAATGACGCGTTACCAAATGGGCTCAATACGAGTCCTTTGATGTCATAACGATAGGCCTGAAGACGCAATGATGAGGCCAACGGTAGAATCGGTAGCTGTTCTTCGAGAATTTTTTGTGCGTCCTGATAGTCTTCGATGCGCTGAGAAAGCTGTTGTGACAACAATGCCTTGTGCAGCAGAGAATCGAATGAGGGATCGCACCAGTGCGCTAAGTTAGTCTGCGACTGAATGGCGGCGCAGCTCAGCAACGGACGGAAGAAACTGTCTGGGTCATTACTGTCGGTCGCCCAGCCAGAAAGCGTCATGTCATGGCTCATATCGCTCAAGCGCGCTTCTTGGAAACGGCCTTCAACCGGAACGATGCTCACTTTAATGCCCACCTGCGCCATGTCAGCCTGAATGAGCTCTGCGGTTTTTAGCGGGCTTGGGTTATAGGCCTGAGAGGCGGTCGGTACCCAAAGCTGAAGATGCAAGTTGGTGACGCCGGCCTGCTTCAGCAACTCACGTGATTTTTCAGGATTGTATTCAGTGATTTTAGCTTCGCTATCATACGCCCAAGAGGCACGAGGCAGCAGAGACGCGGCAGTTTCCGCCGTACCATAATAGATTGACTGCATCAGGCGCTGGTTATTAATCGAGTAGGCAATAGCTCGGCGCACATCAAGATTATCCAGCGGCGGTTTGCGCGTATTAAATGCCAAATAAGCAACGTTCATCCCTGGGCGAAGCGTAAGGCGCAGGCGAGGGTCATCGCGCAAAATACTGAGCTGGCTGGCGGCGGGATAGGCCAGCACGTCGCATTCGCCGGTCAATAGTTTGGATAAACGTCCAGTGCCCCCGGCACCGAGATCGATAATCACCTGAGGCATACGAGGTTTGCCTTTCCAGAACGCGTCATTGCGATCCAGACGGATATATTGTCCCGCGTGATACTCATTCAGCATAAACGGACCGGTACCCACGGGCAGACGGTCAATTTCTTCTTCCTTTCCTTTTTTAGCCAGATTGTTGGCGTATTCGGCGGAAAGGATCGGCGCGTAGTGGGTGGCTAAGTGCCATAAGAAAGATGCGTCGGGCTGTTTCAGCCGAATTTCAACCGTCGAGTTATCCAGTTTGCGCACGCTTTGCACGGCGTCGCTAAATTGGAGACTTTCGAAATAAGGATAGTGACCGCCATTCACGTTGTGGTACGGATGCTTGGGATCAAACATGCGGTTGAAACTAAAAACCACGTCGTCGGCGTTCATCTTGCGCGTAGGTTTAAACCAGTCGGTGGTCTGGAAAGGCACATCTTTACGCAGATGCAACACGTAGGTTGCGCCGCCGTCTAACACTTCCCAGCTTTGTGCTAATTCAGGGATTAAACGGTAGGTATAAGGGTCAACGTCTAGCAGACGATCGTAAAGCTGCGCAGCCAGAGTATCGACGGTCAGACCACTGCTGGCCATTTGCGGGTTGAAGGTATTGAGTATCCCGCTGACACAATAAATAAAACCGCTCTGACGGATATCCGGCAGCGGTTTGAGTTGGGTCGTAGGGGCAATATCGGCTGCTGTCGCAACGGCAGACAGGCAACTTAATGCCAGCATCAGGGTTTTTAGACCACGCATAAACGCTTCAAGAGGTTGTTGAGCAAAGTGTTTAGTGTAACGTACATTGGCTGGCAGCCCAATCATTCCAGTTAAGCGATAGGGTTATTTGCCTCATGCTTAACCAATCCTATCGATAAGCATATGTTAGAAACCGCAAATCAGCGGGTTTTATAGCAAATATTCAGTGCGGGAAAGCGCCTGTAGTGTGATGCGACGCACGGGCTACATACAAATAAGAAAAATTCCCAACAAAATGCTTTACAGATCGTACTGATAACTATTATCATTCAATCGTTCTTTAGAGACGCCTCCTCAGGGCATTCACTTCTCTTAAGAGCACGACATTGCTCACATTGCTTCCAGATCTACTTTATAGCCAGCCGGGTGCTGGCTTTTTTTTTGCCTCAATGTCCAATCTCGTCTTTGTGCTTCTATCCGAGCGCCTGCCGTCAGCCCTGAATGTCCAGCTTTTTCATGATCCCACGCAGCTGATGATAGGTAAGATTTAATAATTGAGCGGCTTGCCTCTGATTGTGTCGGCTTTGCTGCAGCGCCTGAATGATAATCTGCTTTTCGCTTGCCGCCAGCCACTCTTTCAAATCGAGAGGGAGAGTAGGCTGCTGTGACGCACTGACCGCCGCGGGGTCGCCAGACGGTGGTTGCGGCAACGCGACAATTTGGGACTTAAAAGGATTAATGACGATCGCGTCCAGCAGCTCTGGTGAGTCGCCATGCCGATAAACCGAACGCTCCACGACGTTTTTCAGTTCACGGATATTGCCCGGCCAAGAGTAATTCAGCAGCGTTTCCCGCGCGTCATCGCTGAATCCGGGGAAAAAAGATAAACCCAATTCGCCACACATTTGCATGGCAAAGTGTTCAGCGAGCAGCATGATGTCACTGCGACGTTCGCGTAGTGGGGGAAGTTGGATAACGTCGAAGGCCAGTCGGTCTAACAGATCCGCGCGAAAAGTGCCCTCAGCAGCCAACGCGGGTAAATCCGCATTAGTTGCACAGACTAAACGCACATCGACCTGCAACGGTTGGCTACCGCCCACGCGCTCCAGATGACCATATTCGATGACTCGCAGCAGTTTTTCCTGAATCAACATCGGCGCAGTCGCCAGTTCATCCAAGAATAGCGTCCCGCCGTCGGCACGCTCGAATCGTCCTAGATGGCGTTTTTGCGCCCCGGTAAATGCACCGGCTTCATGGCCAAAAAGCTCGGAGTCCAGCAAATTATCGTTAAGCGCTGCGCAGTTCAGGGATACAAACGGCCCCTGCCAACGATGAGACAAATAATGTAAGCGGTGGGCAATCAACTCTTTACCCGTACCGCGCTCACCGATGATCAGTACCGGTTTATTTAGCTTCGCCAGCTGTGACGTCTGCTCTAACACCTCAAGAAAACTATTGGCTTGACCGAGCATGTTTTCAATATTGTCTGACATCGCCACTCTCCGCTTAGTGAATTTCACCATCTGTTAGTTAAAATCATCACACCATGTTTTACCCCTAGGTGGCAATGTTTTTTAATTATTCTTTAAATAACAGTGAAATACGATTAATTGCAAAGTTGGCACGATACTTGATTATATCTTTGCGAGGCAGTAAATCATTTTAACAACGGATGTGCCGACTGAATGCACGCCGAATAATGAGGATAGTAATCATGGGTATTTTTTCTCGTTTCGCCGACATCGTAAACGCCAACATCAACACCTTGCTGGATAAAGCAGAAGATCCACAGAAGCTGGTTCGCCTGATGATCCAGGAAATGGAAGATACTCTGGTAGAGGTGCGTTCGACTTCCGCTCGGGCTTTAGCGGAGAAAAAACAGCTGATGCGCCGTATTGAGCAGGGTGAAACCCAGCTGAATGAGTGGCAGGAAAAAGCCGAGTTAGCGCTGCGTAAAGATAAAGAAGACTTGGCACGTGCGGCATTAATCGAAAAACAGCGTGTTAGTGATTTATTAACTACGCTGCGTCATGAAGTGAGCAACGTGGAAGAAACGTTGGATCGTATGAAGCGTGAAATCACTGAATTGGAAAGCAAGCTGACAGAAACGCGTGCTCGCCAGCAGGCTTTGGCTCTGCGCCAGCAGGCTGCCGCTTCATCTCGAGAGGTTCGTCGCCAGTTAGACAGCGGCAAACTAGACGAAGCAATGGCGCGTTTTGAACAGTTTGAGCGCCGTATTGACCATATGGAAGCCGAAGCGGAAACCATGGGTTTAGGCAAAAAGAAATCACTAGATCAAGAGTTTGCCGATCTCAAAGCCGATGATGAAATCGGCCAACAACTGGCCGCGTTGAAAGCCAAAATGAATCGCCCTGAATAAGCGCGATGGGTAATCGAATCACCGGAGTTATGGAATGCGTCTATAACTCCGGAAAAGGAATAGACTGTTGCTAACAGCGTTACTCGAATAAACGGCTTTACGCGAATAATAAGGAATTCATGATGGGCTACCTTTTTCTTGCCATCCCTCTGACCATTTTTGTTTTGTTTGTATTACCCGTCTGGCTATGGCTGCACTACAGCAATCGTCAGCAAAATGACAGCGTGCTGCAAGCGCAAGAAGTTCAGCGTTTAGCACAACTGAATGAAGAAGCGCAGCGTATGCGTCAGCGCATTAGTGCACTCGAATCCATTCTGGATGCCGAACATCCAAACTGGAGGGACGCTTAATGACAATGCCAATGAGCGGTAAAAAATTGTATCGCATTCCAGAACGCGGCGTCGTGAAAGGGGTTTGTGCTGGCTTGGCTGAATACATGGGCGTGCCGGTCGCACTGGTTCGCGTTATGGCGGTGCTGTCGATTTTTTGCGGCCTGTTTATCATCACCGCCATTTTGTACATGGTGCTGGCGATGACGCTGCCAACGGCGAGCTCTGCCGATTTGAGCGGCGCACAGCAACCCACTGCACGCCAGCAAATGCAAGTGGTTACGGTAGATCTCAACGAATGTGAGCAACGCTTGCGCCGAATAGAGCGCTATGTCACCTCGGAAACCTTTGGCGTAAATCGCCGTTTCCGCGATCTATAAATTTATTCGCCAAGGGCTAGGGGGAAAACAATGAGTCAATTTAAACCTGCTGATATGCTGCGTGCAGGTGGCCGTCAGGCTCGGCGTTATCTGCCTGGTCTGCTGAAAAACGGTTTACTTTTGGGGCTCACCTTTGCCCCAGCCGGTATTGCCGCCGGTGTATTGCGTTATGTGACGTGGCGGCCACTGCGTTGGTTGTTAATATGGGGATTAGAACCTTTATTACAGCGAGCGGTTCGTCAGGCAACGTCCCGTTATCGTCACGGAGCTGAAAAACCATAACGGCTGCGTGTAAGGAGAGGAATGAAAAGGCTACAAAATGAAATCGCGTCTTTGGTTAACCGTGGTGTCGACCGCCATTTACGATTGGCGGTGACTGGGCTAAGCCGAAGCGGAAAAACCGCATTTATCACTTCTCTGGTTAATCAGCTTTTGCATATTCACAGCGGCGCTCGTTTACCGCTGTTTTCTGCCGTGCGTGAAGAGCGCATTTTAGGCGCTAAGCGCGTGCCGCAGCGCGATCTCGGCGTGGCGCGCTTTACCTATGATGAAGGGCTATCACAACTTTACGGTGAGCCACCTATGTGGCCAACGCCAACGCGCGGCGTGAGTGAGATCCGTTTAGCGCTTAAGTTCCGCAGTAACGATTCGTTGTTACGCCATTTTAAAGATACATCGACCCTGTATTTGGAAATCGTTGATTATCCGGGGGAATGGCTGCTGGATTTACCGATGCTGGAGCAGGACTATCTGAGCTGGTCGCGGCAGATGAACGGACTGCTACAAGGGCAACGCAAAGAGTGGGCGGCGGAATGGCTGGCGCTGTGCGCAAAGTGCGACCCACTGGCTCCGGCCGATGAAAAACAGTTGGCGGCAATTTCGCAGGCATACACCGATTACCTGCTTCGTTGTAAAAACGAAGGGCAGCACTTTATTCAACCAGGGCGCTTTGTTTTACCGGGCGATCTGGCTGGCGCGCCAGCGTTACAGTTTTTCCCGTGGCCGCAGGTGGTTGATGTGGGTGAGTCAAAATTGGCTCAGGCAGATAAACATACCAATATTGGCATGCTGCGCTCACGCTATCACTATTATTGCAATGAAGTTGTGAAAGGCTTTTATAAAGAACACTTTGTGCGTTTTGATCGCCAGATTGTGCTGGTGGATTGTCTACAGCCGCTCAATAGTGGACCGCAGGCGTTTAATGAAATGCGCTTAGCGCTCACTCAGCTGATGCAGAGCTTCCACTATGGCAAACGCACGCTATATCGCAGACTCTTTTCACCGTGTATTGATCGGCTGATGTTTGCCGCCACCAAAGCCGATCACGTCACGGCCGATCAGCATGCAAATTTGGTTTCTTTGCTCCAGCAGTTGGTACAAGACGCGTGGCAGAATGCCGCGTTTGAAGGTATTAGCATGGACTGCGCCGGTATCGCTTCGGTACAGGCAACACAGAGTGGCTTAGTCGATCACCACGGGCAGAAAATCCCTGCGCTGAAAGGGCATCGATTGGTTGATGACCAACCTCTGACGGTCTTCCCCGGAGAGGTTCCGGCACGTTTGCCAAATAATGAATTCTGGCAAAAACAGGGATTTCATTTTGAAGATTTTCGCCCGCAAAGCATGAATGTGGATAGCCCATTGCCGCACATCCGTATGGATAGCGTGATGGAGTTTTTATTGGGAGATAAATTGCGATGAGCGAACCGATAAAACCAAGAATTGAGTTCGATCAACCGTTGGCACCGGAGCCAGAGGTGGTGCTCAAAGCCAGCCAACAGTTTGTGGCACAAGAGGCTGATAATTTTTTGCCAGCCGAACCAGAAGTGCTGGCAGAAGAGCAGGAGGAGGGACGCGCTGAAGGCATCATTAATGCCGCACTCAAACCTAAACGCAGCCTGTGGCGGCGTATGGTTGGTGCCGGTTTGGCACTGTTTGGCGTAAGCGTCATCGCGCAGGGGGTACAATGGTTTCATCAGGCATGGGTTCAGCAAGACTGGATCGCGCTGGGTGGCACCGTCGCCGGTGGTTTGATTGTAGTGGCAGGCGTGGGATCGCTGGTGACGGAATGGCGCCGTCTTTACCGTTTACGTCAGCGCGCCGAAGAGCGTGATGTTGCTCGCGATTTGTTGCACAGCCACGGCATTGGTCAGGGAAAAGCGTTCTGCGAAAAGCTGATGCAACAGGCAAACCTCGATCAGAGCCATCCGGCGGTGCAGCGTTGGCAGGCGTCGCTGCATGAAACCCATAATGACCGTGAAGTGGTGGAACTGTATTGCAAGTTGGTGCAGCCCGTATTGGATGTTCAGGCTCGGCGCGAAATCAGCCGCTACGCAGCGGAGTCAACGTTAATGATTGCGGTCAGCCCGCTAGCGCTGGTCGATATGGCATTTATCGCTTGGCGTAACATTCGCTTGATCAACCGCATTGCGGCGCTTTATGGCATTGAGCTTGGCTACTTCAGCCGAATTCGACTGTTCCGCTTAGTGCTGCTGAACATTGCCTTTGCTGGTGCGTCTGAGCTGGTGCGAGAAGTGGGCATGGACTGGATATCACAAGATCTGGCCGCGCGCTTGTCTGCACGAGCAGCCCAAGGTATTGGTGCGGGTTTGCTAACGGCTCGTCTGGGAATTAAAGCGATGGAGCTCTGTCGTCCACTGCCGTGGCTAGAAAATGATAAACCGCGCTTGGGTGATTTCCGCAAAGAGCTTATCACGCAGTTGAAACGCGTGGCGCCGAAGAAAGCCAAAGAATCGTAGCCCGATCGTCCCCTGAGATGTGTAACCGAAAAATGCTCCTCACTGTTTAGGAGCATTTTTTTGTGCCGAATAAATATAAACCAGTGTCTTCTCAAAGCCTCTTTCCATTACCTCACTTTATCGATAGTCATAGAAATTAAATATAAGTTATCGGGATATTTCACTTCTGAATTTATGTGTTGTTATTTCTTCAGGTGAAGGCGAGTGAGAGGCACCAAACTTTGATGATGCACATATTTATTTTTTAGAAAAACATGATAATTTCAAGAATGATATTCTTGGCAATAGTACGATTTCTTGTGCTTGGAAAGATTAAGTCGGATAAGAAATCTAACAACATCACTGCCACGGAAGAACTGGTTTATATAGTAATATTAAATGGAATTTATAATTGTGGTTGGCATGCATTTAGGTGAAACATTTCTGATAAATATATAATAATAAACGGAGGTGTTTATTCTCTGAAAAATGAAATTTAGATATGTTTGAATCAAAGATTTGAATCAAGTTCTCCGTTGAGAGAACTAAATTACTCTGTGGTTAGCCACCCGAAAGCTATGTTTTCATAGATAGAATTTATTGTCATCTTGCCTAGCACACGGAGGATGCATCGGCGGTAGCGTGCCCGAGCGTACGTAAGTGTAACACTGTACTGCCACTACAGCTGTCCATCAGACGGTTTCTTTTTTTGTTAATTCGCGGAGTCATGCATGTCAACAGGATTACGTTTACATTGTAAGATTACATCCATCTACCGGAGTATTTCGATATGTGATTTTACAATTCAGACCATCCACAGAAGCGTTAATGGAAGTGATAAAATGAATGTTAAACTGGAAATCTGCAAGGGGGAATAATGCGTGATGAATATTTTAATTGCCTAATTGATGACTTTGGTGAAGCGACTTCAAGCATTCAGGTTCCAATGGAAATCATAAACAAATGGACTGGTATTCTTCCTGATATCTTGCTGGATTACTGGAAGTCTGAGGGGTGGAGTTCATATAAAAATGGTTTATTTAGTCTGGTAAACCCTGATGATTATGAAGACCTTTTGGATCTGTGGTTAGAAGGCACGCCGTTTGAGGAACTAGACTCTTATCATGTGATTGCAAAAACCGGGTTTGGTAAATTATTTATTTTTGGAGAGAATACTGGATGCAATACCACTGTAACGTGCTACATAAATAAAATTATATCCGTGAAAAAAAATAGATATAAAAAGGATGAGCGGCGGTTGGATTTGAACGTTAAATCATTAATTACCTCACTATCTCCCGAGGATTTAGATATCGATGGTGAGGACGGAGAGCATATTTTCGAGAGGGCTGTTAAGATACATGGTCCTTTGGCTGAAAATGAAGTTTTTGGATTTGTACCTGCAGTAATATTAGGTGGGGCAATGGATGTAAAAAAAATCAAAAAAATGGATGCCCACATTCATTTGTCACATTTAAGAGAGTTTTGCTTACCAGATATTTTTGAAATTTAATTCTGAATCCATTTTTAATTTTACATTACTGCCATAATATGAAAGGTTACTGTTCAAGCGGCTACTACATTAGGTAATAAAACTGTTCATCTTGGCACGTTCGCTTCAGTAAATAGTGCTGTATCTGTTACCCACCCTATTTAATTGCTGCAACTCAGCGCTGCTAGTCAGGCATTTTATTTTTCCTGTTAATCCGAGAGGTCATCCATTTCAACAAGATTAGGACGGTGGATAGCTGGGATTCAGCAGTAAGAATTAAAATAAATTTAATATCCAGGCTACCTATCGGTAGCGATGAGTGGTTGTTTTATGATAAGGAAAATTTATAAAGTGGGTATCTGGTTTTTTCAGAGATTTTTTATAACCATCAAAATATATCCTGGTTTTTATATCTGCCATTAATTCGAGAATGGGGTTATATAACCAGATGCAATATATACTGTCCCTACAGAATCTGTATCACTTGATGAAGTTGCTAGTAATATTATAACGGAAATTGATATCGGTAATTGAGTAATATATGCGCCCTATGATGATGTTCTTTCTTCTATTGAGGTGGCAAGCCAGGAGATACAAAATGAAGTCATTTTTATTTCATATGTCCATAATTATTTTTACTATTTCTTTTAGAGCATACGGGAATGACATGCCTAATAAGAATGTTGAGAATAAAAATATACAGACTGAAATATCATCGACTCCTTCGATCTACGATTTAAGTGAAAAGGACAAGACAGAACTTGAAGTTAAATCATTAAATGGAGATGCCAATGCATCATTTCGATTGTATCAATACTATTCCTTTACTCTAAATGATATTGATGAGCAAATGCGATTTTTAAAGAGAGCTGCATGTCAGGGGAATAACGTTGCTCAATATAATTATGGATTTTTTTTATCATATGATGATCCAGAATTTGCAAAATATTATAACTTAAATGAAGCGATTTACTGGATGGGGTTAGCCGCAAAAAAAGATCATGGAATAGCTGAAACTATGCTAGAAGAACTTAAGAGCAAAAGATTGAAAAAGCAACAATGATGTTGGCAACTGTTTAAATACACAAAATATTGACATTAAAACACGAGTAAAAGACTAAGGATGAGCGGGCTGGCTCTGGTAGACACGAACAACTGAGTGGCATGGAGCGTAGGGCACGACGAGGAAAGCGGCCTGTCTTACAACCGCCATCGTTACTAAAATCCGAGGTAGGAGCGGGATATTACTCAGGATCAGATTGGGCTGGTTGGGGGGGAATTAACTCATATATTTATTCACTAGAGCCGATAAGTAGTATTGACCACTTTTGGGATTAGAATCTTTTACTAACATAAATATGGGGGCAGGGGTAACAGAGCGAGCCACGCTTGGCCTGTCGATGTCTGAAAATGGATCCTCTTCAGAAGAACTAACCCATGCTATGGTACCTTTTCCTCCCCGAATCCTATGTCAATTTAAATGGCATGGATAAGAGTTATAGGGCTCACGTTAATACTCCTGATTCACAATAGGATAATGCAGAAGAAAAAGAGTCATTACTGGTGCTGAAACACATGCGGCAAAAAATTTAAAATAATGCATCAAAAAAAATAATAAAAGTAGTAGTTATCATTCCGACGGATCTTTGAAATATTGATGAGGAATAGCGTGTTTATGGATAAAATAGTCTTAAGTATATTTCTATTTTTGTGTGTAAAGGGCGCAGAGGGAAAGGTAGAGAAAGAAATAAGTACTTTGTGCGATACCGGTGTCGTGAATAAATTAGAGGTTATTTATTATCCTGAATATATTTCAACGAATGTTTCAATGAGTTTTGAGCAGTTGTTGGCGCGCTACATTTATAAAATTGAAATAAATAACGTGCAGGATTCTCCTTTGCGTAATGAAATAGTGAAAATGCTGAATATCGATTATTTTGAACATGAAAATGCCAATGACTTACGGTGGGGTGTTCGTATTACCTCTAAAGATAATAAAATTTGTGATGTGTATTTTGATGCGTTTGGAAATTGCGGGAAGATAAATGATACAAATGTATGCTTTAAAAATAACTCCATTTTAGCATGGGTTAAAAGTAGAGTTCCCTTATTTGTACGATACGATGGTTATCCCTAACAACTGAATTTTCAAGTTCATAATTTTTGTGATGGGAGGTCACAGGCACAGCAGGCTGACGGGGAAAACGAATCGTATCCCGGAAGGGGTGAGCCGGATGTATGCCAAGAGGACGGACCGCTACGACGATGATAACCAACACCGGCTGGAGGGCGAAAGCCGGCAAAATGCAGTGAGTGAAGCAAACCGGACATGGCTGGCAGGGAGGGAATTTGTATCAGTATCATTTAGATCCCATATTAGGGGTTGATCCATTAGGGTTGTTTGTACCTTTAGTTATTGGTGGCTACTATATAAGCGCAGCAGCAGTTGCATAGATTTCTACAGTTTTTGTTACGACAGTGGTCTTATCAACTCCAGAAGGACAGCAAGCAATAAGGGGGGCGGCAAATGGCATTTCTGATATGGCCTCTAACTCTTGGGATAATATTGCTGCAATGGCTGCACCTGGGAATCAGGTTGATACAGGTATTGCTGCTCAATTTAATGATATAGTAAGCGATTGTGCTTTAAGTGGAGGAAGAAACCTGAGAGATGTGGTGTCTTACAAGAATTAATTGATAGTGGCAAAATTAGTGCCGCAGCCGCCAAGGGAACATAAAAAGCTCGGGGATGCAGAGAGCCAAAACATTTTAAAGGCGGTAACAAGAGATAAAGAGAATGTTTCATGAGCAAAAATAGAAACCAAGCACAAAAAGAAGAGAAAGAAATATTATTATTTTCTAAATATAAGAAGGCAAGTAATGATATTTTGGTCTTCTCACTTAGTAGCTCAAACTCAATGGAGCAACTCGCAGCTGCAAGGGAATTACAATTAAGAGGTGGGTATGAGGTTATTCAATTGGCGAACACGTTTTGCCAAAGCAGTGATTACAAGAAAAGAAAATTAGGCGTATTTATTTTAGGCCAAATAAATTTTATTTCAGAAAAAGAAGAGCAAACTGCGTTTGATATATTAACCAAACTTGCAATTGAAGATAAAAGTGCGATGGTTCGTTCTACCGCTATTGAATCCATGGCCCATCGCTGTAATAAAAATAGTTCGTTTTATACATTGTTAATGAAATACTGCTCCATGACTTTTAATAATAAATCAGTTTATGTTAGAAGGGCTACCGCGTTTGCGCTCTCGTTTATAAATGATGAGAAAACAATACCTTTATTAGTTAGTCTTTGTAATGATGAAAGTGATGAGGTCAAAAATTGGGCTGCTTTTGCCATTAATTCTAACGAATATGATACAAAAGAAATTAGAGATTGTTTTTTTGAAATGTTTTCTGATCCAAACTCAGAAATTAAAGGTGAAGCAATCACTGGATTAGCAAGGTGCCATGATATGAGAGTTATTACTGTGTTGAAACAGGAATTGAAGCAAAAAATTGTTTATGACGATATAATTAAGGCCGTAGAAAGTCTTGGAGATAGAAATTTTATACCTATTTTAGAATCATTATTAAGTGATTTTAATGATGATGATGAATTGATTCAGAACGTAATATGTAAGTTGCAAAAAAAAAGGTAGCTTATGACTCGATATGTAGCTAATGTAATTCAAGGTTTTAGAACTACAGGGTTTATTATAAGATGAGTGTTGCATCTTCTACAGCATATAAAATTATTAACGAGTAAGAATGTTATTATAATTTTAAGCAATAACTAAAAAAGATGTTCATTGCACATGGAAATATTACATCTGAGAACTCCATGGCCTTGGGTGGTTAATTAATTCAAAGTTAGTTAGGCCAGTATTAACTTGTGAGTGGTGAGTGGATTGTTCAGAATGATTAAAATAATTGATATTAGAATGATTGGTTGTTTACTGCTATCAATGTTATATCCATTAGATAGTGGTGGAGGTATTAAATTCTATGGGGTTAACTCAATGAATGAAATGAAATATTTTTTGAGAATGCAGGTGTAATGTATTCTAAAGATAATGAATTCGATGAAATACGACAGCTATGGTATTGGCATGACGATGCATATTTTTGCCACGTTAATTACAGATAACTTTCCTACTAAATGTGGGGGGTAAAGTGAAATTGGATTTTTTTAACGATAGGCTATATTGCATTTATTTTGAAAACATAGAGTTAAAAGATAAAGAGTGTTATGGGTCTGAATTAATTAAATTTAAAGATAAAAACTCAAATGTAAAAATGATTTTAAAGGATGGTATTGTTATTTCTGAAATGTCTATTTGTGATTCCACCTTGGAAAAAGAAGTGTTCAAATGGATTAGACGATGGTCATAATATGAGTTTATAGTTTTTTTAAATACTCGATAAAGTAATTAATTGAATGAAGATAACCTAGTGCGACGGTCACAGCAGATTCGGTTGCAGGGCGGTAGTACGACGAGGAGAGCGGACTGTATTCACGACAGCGGTTGGCCAAGAGCAAGCATTGGCATGTTATGTGGAGTAACGTTAAGTCTTAAAACAAGATCCGAACTAAATAACAAAGAAGGAAAATAAACCCTAGGGTAAACCCCAAGTGCTTTGGAGGGCATAATGAAAAAGGCATTGATAATCTGTTTTATTTTTGTTGTGGTATGTATATCTGCCGTTGGAGTTTATCATTATTTAAAACCAACTGAATTCGAGATTCTACTACAAAAGGCTAATCAGGGCGATGTTGTTGCGCAGGAAGCTCTAGGCCGCAATTTTTATTATGGAGAAAACGTTGAGCGTAATTATGAGCAAGCGGCGAAATGGTTTGAAAAAGCCGCTAATCAAGGGTTTTCTAATGCTCAGTACTCCTTAGGGATATTATATAGCAGAGGGCAAGGAGTGCCTCGAGATTATATAAAAATGTTTAAACTATATATGGATGCGGCAAAACAAGGTTTAGTCGATGCACAATCTGATGTTGGATTCGCCTATGAGCATGGGAGAGGCGTCGATCAGGACTATAAACAAGCAGCATGCTGGTATCAGGTCGCTGCAGAAAAAAATAACTCCATAGCTCAGGCAAATTTAGGCCGGCTTTATGTTGCGGGGCTTGGCGTGCCTAAAGATTATCAAAAGGCTCGTGAGTTATTTATAAAGTCCGAACATGAGCCTCAATCAATGGCGGAATTTAACTTGGGCAGAATTTATTATTTAGGCCTAGGTGTAAAAAAGAATGATGTTGAAGCCGCGAAATGGCTTCAAAAGGCAGCAAAAAATGGCTCAGCGGAAGCACAAAACACCCTTTCTTACTTTATTTTAAAAGGCATTGGTGGATTATCAATAGATAACAAAAAGGCTTTTTCGCTTTTAGTTAAGTCAGCCCGGCAAGGTCAGGTGGAAGCACAAAATAACTTGGCTTTAATTTACGAAAATAAAATGAATGATTTGCCTCTCGATTACAAAGAGGCTTATGCCTGGTATGCTGTCGCATATAAAAATGGCAAAATTGAAGCTAAAAAATCCCAAGAGAGTGTAGGGCATAAATTAACAAAAAAAGAGATGTCAGAGGCTGAATCCCTCTCAGTTGAGTATATGGCAAAATATTCAAACAAGGCTGATTGAATCTGCACAAAAAAAATTTGAGGCTGTGTGATGATCCCGGTGAGCCATTAACTCATGATGTTTGCGGTGATAAAATTCAAAACATTAGTAGCTCTCCGATTAAACTCTTTGAGGATCTTGAAGCGACGGGGTTGCGATGTGCAGTCCTATTACTAGCGATATTTTTATGTTAATACATTAACCAAGCGTAAGAACTGCTTCCCAGCGGTAATTAAGATTGGTTCGCAGGGGGCGATATGGGCGGGTGTATAGATTCAACCTACCGTGAGTCCATATTCTGATTTTAGTGTACCTAAATAGTTTGCCTATGCTCTTGTGTATATACTGTGCGCCGGAAATACAAGCGCTAAGCATTCGGTGGAACACCACTTTTCGACAAGCTGAACACAAGGGATAGATGTCGGTGAAACAGAACAAATGGTTTTTTGGGGCGGTGGTTTTGGTTGCCAGTCATCAAGTATTTGCTTCGATGGATGTTGATGAGTGCGAATGGTGGGCTGAAGGATGCAGTATGGCGAGTTATCCATTTTATGCACCGGCCAATGACACCCGCAGCAATTTACTGATGTTGGCTTCCGAGCGGCTTCATTTCGCATCTCCCTTCCCGCAGCTGACCACTGATGAACGCACCTCTCGTGCGACTCCATTTTATATTACCCGCCTCAAAACGACGGACGGCTTTGACGAAACGGGCAGCATTGTTATCCCCGTTGACGCTCAGGCGTTGATGGCTGATGCGCGTAAAATGAGCATTAATCTGGATGGTGTGGCATTGGAGCCAAGTTACACCAACGTAGACGGTGGGCGCTGGGTATCGAACAATCCCGCCACGTTACAACGGTTCTTCAAACAATTGTTGGCGGATGATTCTCTTACCGATGAGCAGCGCCGTGCTCTCGCCAATGAACGTGTTCGCTTACTGCGTGATTCCGCAGAGGAAAGTGCACTGCCAGCTCAGCCATTCCCCGCAGACTCTCACGCTCAGGCATTCCGCGATTATTTAGCGGGTATTGATGCTTTTTATCGCGGTGATTTTTCAAACGCTGAGACACAATTTTTGGCCTTGAAACAAAGCTCACAGCCATGGGTTGCCGAAACTGCGCAGTATATGTTGTTCCGTATCGCTCTAAACCAAATTGTAGAGGATGCGGTGGACGATATGGGGATGTTTGACAGCGCAAAAAGTAATAAGGCGGCGGCTGCGCTGGCGTTAGAGCGAGGGGATGAATATCTAAGTAGTTTTCCTGCGGGGCAGTATGTCAATTCAGTGCAGGGATTGTACCGCCGTATCAATTGGTACACGGGAGATTACAATGCGTTAGCCTTTAACGGAGAAAAAGCCATCTCTCAGGCTACAACGCCAGAGGCGCTGCAATCTGTAATCAATGAATTGGATGCCCGCTTGCTGGGGAATCAATATCTTAAACCGCCTTTTATTGGTGAGCCTAACAGCCCACAGGTTACCTTTACACAAGTACTAAAACGTCTGCGTGAAAACTATCAGACGCAGACGACAGCGACGCAGGTCACCGCAGAAGAGTTGGCGGGCTATAAAGCGCTATTTGAGAAAGCCGATATGTTGCCTGCTTGGGAATATCTGCAAACCGCATGGGCGTTTTACCTGAAACATGACTACGCCGCAGTGCTTAACGCCGCAGCCTCCGCAGACAAAGACGCAGTGAACGATACGCTGTTGTTTAGCCAACAGGTATTACGCGGTCTGTCCATGCAAGAATTAGCGCGCTGGACGGATGCTGAAGCCTATTGGCGGCATTTGCTCACCGTCGATCACTCACGAATTCAGCAGGATTATCTGCAATACCAATTGGCCAACAGCTTGGCTCAGCAGGGTAAAGTTGACGATATCTTTGCCGCAAACAGCCCCGTAGTAAATCTTACCTATCGTTCAAACGCCTTGAAGATGCTTGCGAGCCAAGATCTGCTCCGCAAACAGGTTGAAACAGGGCAAAGCCCCGAAGAGCAAATTATCGCGCTGCATACGTTGTTGGCGAAGGAGTTGCTTAACGCCGACTATCAAGGGTACTTACAGGACAAACCGCGAACTGAGCTGTTTAAGCAACCTGTGCGCGATGATATGCAGGATGTGATGCTGTCTGATTTCAATTGGGATGGGCGCAATGCCCAAGAGGGGTACGTTTGTCATTCCCTTGACGATATTGTCACGACCCTAGCGCAGCGCCCGAAAGATGCCCGTGCATTAAACTGTTTAGGGGAATACTTTCGTGTTTCCAACTTAGTGATACCTAATGGCTACGACGATGGTATTACCGCTGATTTAACCAAGGCTAAATCTCAGTATGACGATCGCTCCGTCAGCCGTTTAATGCATTACCAACAGGTCATTGCGATGCCTGATGCGCCTCCTGAAGATAAAAGCTATGCACTTTATCGCGCGGTGATGTGCTACGCCCCGACGGGTGAGAATGACTGCGACCAGCAAGATATCGATAAGAACACGCGTAAAGCGTGGTTCCTACAGCTCAAGAATGATTATCCCGGCAGTGAGTGGGCCAGCCGTTTGCGATTTTATTGGTGAGGAACTGGTGCTGGGGAGCTATCGCGCTCCTGTTTAGCCTCGGTGTGCATGCCAGCGAAGGGCGAGTGGAGGCTGGGAATTATCACAATTTCTGGCTTTGGTCGGCGGTTCGCGCGCAGCCCGTGCTGAAGCAGGCACAGGTTTTGTATCTGCATCAGGCGGAGATTATGACGCGACGTGGCAAACCTGCACTGTACAAACGGGGTTTGCCATACTCGGCGATCGTTGTTCCTGACGTGTGGATCTCGGTGCGGGTGTCCACGCTTGATATTCCTGATTCGATGCTAAATGCGTTATTGAAACTGTGCCGGAATTGGGAAGCTGCAGGGACTCATGTGGTTGGGATTCAGATTGATTTTGATGCTGCCAGCTATCGGCTTGATCAATATTCTGTTTTTTTGTTAAAACTTAAAAGCAAACTGCCAACGGGTTATAAACTGGGGGTTACGGGGCTACTCGATTGGGCCAAAACCGGCAGCGTTGAACAGCTTAATCAGCTCCCCGTGGATGAGGTTGTGATCCAGACTTATCAAGGGCGACATACGGTCACTCGCTATCAGGAGTATCTGCCCGCGCTGCGAGGGCTTAACATCCCTTTTAAAATCGGTTTGGTACAAAATGGCGTATGGGAAGAACGTTGGCAACGCTATTTTGCCACTTCCCCCAATTATCTGGGAGAAGTGGTATTCCTATTAAATGAGCAGTAATCAATATCTGTTTTGTATCCCCGTCGCACCTCAAGCGGCATATACGCCGTTCAAAACGGTGCACCCGATCGCATTCTTTCAGGTATATAGAGAAATATTACCTGCTCACAGGGAGTTCTTCTCGGGCTCCCCATTCACTCCATGAACCGTCATATAGGGCAACGTCGTTAGCCTGTAGCGTGGTGAGCGCCAGCACCACGACGGCAGCGGTGACGCCAGAACCACAGCTAGCAATAATCGGTTGCTCAAAGTTAACGCCTGCGTCAGTAAAGATGGCTTTTAGCCGCTCGTTAGGCTTGAGAGCGCCATCTTGAACCAGATCGCCCCAAGGCACGTTACGGCTGGTGGGAATATGCCCACGACGCAAACCCGGACGCGGTTCGTCCACTTCACCGTTATAGCGAGCGGCAGGGCGGGCATCGATAATTTGAACGCTGTCAGTCTGCGTCGCTAACAAAACATCGTTGGCATTTTTTACGACTAACGGATCGAGCTGGGCGGCAAAAGTAGCGTGGTTTTTCGCTGGCATCCCACTTTCAAGCGGAAGCTGTTGTGCTTTCCAAGCGTTAAAGCCACCGGCCAGAATCGAGACCTTTTTTACCCCAAAGCTGCGCAGCATCCACCATGCTCGTGGCGCAGAGAACAAATTCCCTTCGTCGTACACCACCAGATGTTTTTCACTGCTGATGCCAAGGGCCTGCATATCGGCGGCAAACTTTTCCGCCGTTGGCATCATATGCGGCAGCGGGCTGTTGTGATCGGATAGGGCTTCGATATCAAAGAATCGTGCGCTAGGCAGATGCGAGGCGAGGTATTCCGCTTCCATATTGCGCAGGTGTTCTTGACCTGCGGGAGCCATACGGGCGTCAATGAGCTGAACATCCGCATTATCTAAATGTGCCGCAAGCCACTCGGCGGTGACGAAAAAGGTATTTGTCATGGCAATGAGTCATCCTTTTAATTAAAAAAGTCTTATTGAAACAATATCTAAGCCGTTCTTTATACCTCAAATGCCACAAGGTGGTAATCTTTTCCACCGAAGTGAAAACGAGTGACATCGGTCATGCCCAGTCCTTGAACATGGGCGACTAGCGAGTGTGGATTATCATCAGCAATAAACGCCAATCCTGCGTCATATTTTTGGTGCATATGCTCTTTTACGGCGGCAAACAGCTGTGATAACACTCCCGCACCGCGAAAACGGCGAGAGATGCAAACCGGACCGTAAAGGAAAGGCGTGAGTTGGTTTAGCGGGCGCTGATTCAGCGAGTTGTGCTCTGCAACTTCAAGCAGCGCGTCAATAACGGGTGGGTGCGGCTTTGCACAGGTCGCGGTCATGCATACAAAACCGGCCACGGTTTTACCCTCCACGGCAACTAAGATGCCTAGTTTGCCGTTGATGGCTTCGAGCTGAGCCCGACTCATCTGAGAAACGATGTATCCCTGTTGTAAATTTTCGGCATCCAGATTTTCAGGCGTATTCAGCCGTTGGATTTCTAAAATGCTGTCATAGTCTGCTGGGGTAGCTTGTCGAATGATCATGTGCTGCATTTCCCCTATTTATATCTAAAATGGGTGATGAATAGGTGATAAGATTCTGTGGTATAGCTATGATGTCATAACTGTGATGATTAGTTTAAGTTTCATTATATAAGTTGTCATAGTTTTACTACCGTAACCTAAAGTCAGTCTTGTGATAAATCAGAAATGACTGGCTGGATAACAATAGAAAGATCTGTCAACTTATACTGACAGTTACTGTTTCAGTTGTCGTACAATGACCCCATCAGTATGAGCGACAGCTGGTTACCTCTCGTGTTTTTTACACGTATGTTTTTTTATACATAGCAATATGCAGATTAAGGTCAAAACTGATGCGCCTGGAAGTTTTTTGTGAAGACCGAATCGGCTTAACCCGTGAACTGCTGGATTTGCTAGCAGCGCGTAATATTGATTTGCGCGGGATTGAGATCGATACCATCGGTCGTATCTATTTGAATTTTAATGAACTTGACTTTGAAGTCTTCCGTCAGTTGATGGCAGAAATTCGTCGCATCAGCGGTGTTACCGACGTGCGCACGGTGCCTTACATGCCATCAGAGCGTGAACATCGTGCGATGTGGGCACTGTTGGAATCACTGCCTGAGCCGGTTTTTTCCATCGATATGAAGGGAAAAGTTGAGCTGGCGAATCAGGCTGCGCTGACGCTGTTTGGCACGACGGAAGATAAAATCTGTAATCAAACCGCAGGGGGTTTGATCGGTGGTTATAACTTTTTGCGCTGGTTGGAAAACGAAACGGTTGCTCCGCACGCGGAAAAAGTCGTGATCCGTGGTCAGGACTACCTGATGGATATCACCCCCATCTATCTCGGCGATGAGAAGGGCGAAATGTCTGCGCCAGTGGGTGCGGTAGTGGTGTTGAAATCTGCGGTGCGCATTGGACGCCAGCTGCAAAATCTTACCGTTAACGACGACAGTGAATTCGAGCACATCATTGGCGTGAGCCCTAAAATGCGTCAGGTGCTGGAACAGGCACGAAAACTGGCGATGCTGGATGCGCCGTTATTGATCGTGGGTGATACCGGAACCGGTAAAGATGTATTGGCACGCGCCTGTCATTTACGCAGCCCGCGCGGCAAACAGCCATTCTTAGCACTAAACTGTGCGGCATTGCCTGACGATGTCGCCGAAAGTGAACTTTTTGGCCATGCCGCAGGCGCTTATCCTAACGCGCTGGAAGGTAAAAAAGGCTTCTTCGAGCAGGCTAACGGCGGTTCAGTATTGCTGGATGAAATCGGTGAAATGACGCCGCGTATGCAAACCAAGCTGCTGCGTTTCCTTAACGATGGCACCTTCCGTCGCGTGGGGGAAGAGCATGAGGTGAGCGTGGATGTGCGCGTTATTTGCGCGACGCAGAAAAACCTCATTGATTTGGTGCAGCGCGGCTTATTCCGTGAAGATCTCTATTATCGCTTGAACGTACTTACGCTGAATTTACCGCCGTTGCGCGAGCGTACTCAGGATATTATGCCGTTGACCGAGCTGTTTGTGTCACGCTTTGCCGATGAGCAGGGAATGCCGCGTCCTCGTTTGGCACCTGAACTGAACGGTTTTCTCTGTCAGTACGGCTGGCCGGGTAACGTTCGTCAGTTGAAAAATGCGATTTACCGCGCGCTGACTCAGTTAGAAGGGTATGAGCTGCGCCCGCAGGATGTGGTGCTACCTGAGTTTGAGGCAGAAATGGCGTTGGGTGATGAAGTGCTTGATGGCTCGCTCGACGATATTTGTAAGCGTTTTGAACGTTCAGTGTTGACGCGTTTGTATCGCAACTATCCAAGTACGCGCAAATTAGCTAAGCGTCTGGGCGTATCACACACGGCGATTGCGAATAAACTCCGTGAGTATGGATTGAGCAGTCGACGCCATACAGAAGCGCATCCTGATTCTGAGGACGCGTAAAAAAGAAAACGCGGTGGCTGGAGACAGCACCGCGTTTTTATTTAATCAGACTAAAGTTTATATCAGGCTAACGTTTATTTCAGCGCAGCCAGAGCCGCGTCGTAATCTGGCTCTTCGGTGATTTCGTTGACCAGTTGGCTGTAGACAACGTTGTCGTTGCTATCCAGAACGACGACTGCACGTGCAGTCAGGCCAGCCAGCGGGCCGTCTGAAATGGCAACGCCATAATCATGTTTGAAGTCACCGCCGCGTAAGGTGGACAGGGTGATGACGTTGTTCAGGCCTTCAGCGCCACAGAAACGAGACTGAGCAAAAGGTAGGTCGGCGGAGATGCACAGCACCACGGCATTTTCGGTCTGGCTCGCCAGTTGGTTGAATTTTCTCACTGATGCGGCACATACGCCGGTATCAATGCTTGGGAAGATATTCAGGATTTTGCGTTTACCAGCCAGACTTGCCAGATCAACATCGGAAAGATCTTTAGCGACCAGTTTGAAAGGCTTCGCTTTGTCACCAGCCTGAGGGAGTTGGCCGGCTACGTGAACTGGGTTGCCTTGAAAATGAACTGTCTGCGTCATTATGGTATTTCCTATTACAGTTAGTTAACACGAACTAGAGTTTACGCTAACACGATAACCTTGAATACACGAACAATTTTAAATGTTTGTGTAACATGGTGATATTGGCTAATACTTCAGCGATGACATCAATGACTCGCTTCGCGCCTTTAATAAAAGCTAAGGAATCAGCATGAAAACGATGCGTTTTTATTCAGAAGTCTGGCCTTTACATACCCCTTTTGTGATTGCTCGCGGCAGCCGAACCGAAGCCTATGTCGTGGTGGTTGAGATTGAGCAAGATGGCGTGGTGGGTATCGGCGAATGTACGCCGTATGCACGTTATGGTGAGAACGTGGAGAGCGTGCTGGCGCAGCTCGCATCGGTTCAATCGGCGGTTGAAAACGGCATCGATCGTCGTGAACTGCAAATGCGCCTACCCGCCGGCGCGGCACGCAATGCCGTCGACTGCGCACTGTGGGATTTGGTTTGCAAGCAGACGAACACCACGCTGTGGGAGCAGTGCAACGTGCCGCAACCGACCCAGATAGTCATGGCTCAAACGGTGTCTATTGGTTCTCCAGAACAGATGGCGTCAACGGCGCTCTCTTTGTCTCAGCAAGGCGCAACGTTGCTGAAAATCAAACTCGACGATCATCTTATCACCGAGCGCTTGATGGCTATCCGCGCTGCGGTGCCGGAGACAACGCTGATTGTTGATGCTAATGAATCGTGGCAGGCGGAAGGATTGGCGGCACGTTGTCAGCTTTTAGCTGATGTTGGCGTGGTCATGTTAGAGCAGCCGTTGCCCGCGAAACAGGATGATGCTTTGGCTCACTTTATTCATCCTTTGCCCATCTGTGCCGATGAAAGCTGCCACACCTGTAGTGACTTTTCGGTGCTGAAAGGGCGTTATGACATGGTGAACATTAAACTGGATAAAACCGGTGGGCTGACGGAAGCGTTGGCGCTACGTTCTTTGGCGCAGAAAGAGGGGATGGCCATTATGCTGGGGTGTATGATTTGCACCTCGCGGGCGATCCGCGCCGCATTGCCGTTGGCTCCAGCAGCCAAGTTTGTCGATTTCGACGGACCGACTTGGCTGGCACAGGATTCTGAGCCAGCGCTGAACTTTAGCTGCGGCGGCATTCAGCTGTAGCTTTGCAGGCTATAAATCGTAATCGATCAACGCCAGCAGTGCAGGAAGATACTTTTCGCTGGCGAGATCGGCTGAAATAGCCGGAAGCTCTAACGTAATGCAGGGTAGGCCGAGATCGGCACACCAGCTACCAAATGAGCCCGGCGTTTCATATCCCACGCTGCTGACCAGCGGCAGCTCAAAGTCTGCGGAAAGCTGCTGCCCGAGCAGGCTGTGGTGCGGATCTTCCACGCAGGCCAAGGGTTCATGTAACGAGACGACCCAGGCTGGCTTTAAGCGGTGAATAAGCTGGCACAATGCCTGCGTTTCTGGCTCAGAACCTGCAGTGTCGCCGGTCGATAATCTAACGTCTCTCTCACTGCTGGCGCTGTTCCAGCGGTAAACGGACGTGCCAGGTAGCCAGTTGGCGGCGGGGAAGTTTCGGTTAAGATCGACGCCAGCCGAATTCGCGCGTAGCCCAAGCTGGCAGCCGTCAGGATTGACCGCCAGAATAACATGGTGGCGCTGTTGCATTGGCTGCAGGCTGCGTAATGCGCAGGAAAGAGCAATCACGGCCGTGGTTTCGTCTCCGTGGGTGCCCGCAATGATCAGGCCAGTCTCACGATCGGGCTGCACCGCAGGGAAATAGAGCAGCGGTGCGCCGAGTAAAGAGTGGCCATAGGTGATGGCTGCCGCGCTGATTTGCCCGCGTTCTGAGCGGGGACGGATCTGTTTTACACCATTTCCCATGCAACAGTTTTCCCGTGATAGTAGAATAAGTTTGAATAATTTCCGTCTGTTAACCTTCTTATTAAGGCACACTTTTTGACCTCAGAAAACGTTCGACTCGACAAAAAATAACGAACGTGGGGATAACGGTGTTCAGAATGAGGAAATGCTGCAGGCCATGCCAATGACTTTGGATATATAGGGTTCTATTCATGCATCTTTTTCGTGTTACCGCATTAGCCGCATTGATTGCTTCGGGGTTTGTTACCGCACAGGCTGCACAGGTTCCGGCTGGAACCCTGTTGGCCGATAAGCAGGAGATTGTTCGTCATATTAAAGATGAGCTCGCGTCGTTGGATCCAGCCAAAGTGGTGGGCTTACCCGAGGCACAGGTTGCCCGCGATCTATTTGAAGGTTTGGTGAATCAGGGTGCCGACGGGAAGCCAGAGCCGGGCGTGGCGCAGAGCTGGCAAACCGCCGATAACAAACGCTATGTGTTTAAACTGCGTGAGAACGCCAAATGGTCGAACGGCGAACCGGTCACGGCTTACGATTTTGTTTACAGTTGGCAGCGCTTAGTTGACCCGAAAACGCTTTCGCCTTTTGCGTGGTTCGCACAAATGGCGGGGATCGCGAATGCAGACGAAATTATCAGTGGCAAAGTGCCGGTGCAGAAGCTGGGCGTTACCGCACCGGATTCACACACGCTGGTGGTGCAACTGAATAAACCCGTGCCTTTTTTTGTGAATCTACTGGCGAACTTTAGCCTGTTTCCAGTCCCACAAAAGACCATCGAAAAATACGGCAACGATTGGACTAAGCCAGAAAACGTGGTTGGCAATGGTGCGTTTGCCATGCAAGAGCGGGTCGTGAACGAAAAAATCGTTTTAAAGCCAAACCCTTACTATTGGGATCATAAGAATACGGTGCTGACCAAGGTGACGTTTATTCCGATAAATCAGGAATCGGCGGCGACCAAGCGTTATCTGGCTGATGATATCGATATCACCGAATCTTTCCCGAAAAATATGTACAAAAAGCTGATGAAGGATATCCCCGATCAGGTGTATACGCCGGATCAGTTGGGCACCTACTACTATGCGTTTAATACACAAAAAGCGCCGCTCAATGACGTTCGCGTTCGTCGCGCGCTTTCCTACGCCATCGACCGGCAAATCATTGCGGAAAAAGTGTTAGGCACGGGTGAGAAGCCTGCGTATCACTTCACGCCGGATGTGACCGCTGGGTTTGAACCTGTGCCGTTGGCTATGCAGAAAATGACGCAGGCTGAGCGCAATAAACAGGCAAAGGCGTGGCTGAAAGAAGCGGGGTATGGGCCAAAGAAACCGCTGAAATTAACGCTGCTGTATAACACATCGGAAAATCACCAAAAGATTGCGATTGCTGTGGCATCCATGTGGAAAAAGTCGCTGGGCGCTCAGGTAAAATTAACCAATCAGGAGTGGAAAACTTACATCGATAGCCGTAACACCGGCAAATTTGATGTGGTACGTGCGTCGTGGGTGGGCGATTACAACGAAGCATCGACGTTTTTGTCATTACTGACGTCGACGCATAGTGGCAATATCGCCAAGTTTACTAGCCCCGGCTATGACAAGCTGCTGAAAATGGCCAGTGAAGAAACCGATGCCGCTAAGCGCAATGCCGATTACGTACAGGCTGAGCAGATCATTGCCGAGCAAGCTCCGATTGCACCTATTTATCAGTACACCAATGGGCGTCTGATTAAGCCGTGGGTGAAGGGCTATCCTATCACTAACCCTGAAGATGTTGCCTACAGCCAAACGATGTACATTATCAAGCATTAAACTAGTGTGGAGCAGGCTTGGCGGCCTGCTCCTTTTCTCGCTGCTCTTGTGTAATCAGTGTGTATGCAATGTAGTATTTGAAGATATTGCTCACATACTGCACCGTTTCATTCCCGATCTTTAATTGCGCGACGCGTTCAACGTTATCAAACCAGCGGTTCGGATCGAGCCCCATAGTTTTAGCCTGTTTGCGTAATTTCTCCACTTTGGCCGGACCTGCATTGTAGGCGGCAAAGGTGAAGAGCATTTTGTTGAGATCGTCCATCGGCTGGTCGGCAAAATAGCGCTCCTGCATAAAGCGAATATATTTTACCCCGGCATTAATATTGGGATCGGCTTGGGTGATATCGCCCACTTTGAGCGATTTTCCCGTGCTGGGTAGGAGCTGCATAATGCCAATCGCACCGCTATGGCTACGTTTGGTCTGATCAAGCTGTGACTCTTGATAACCTTGAGCCACCATCAAGAGCCAATCCACGCTGTACTGTTTGCCATATTTTTGGAATATCGCGGTGACCTGCGCGAACTTCGTGAGTTCCTTTTCAGAGGTGGCGCTTTTAACCCACTTCACACTGCGCAAATATTTATATACCTGCTGGTTACCAAAAGAGCTTCCTAGCTTATGGCTGGCACAAAAAGGGTCCAGTTTAGCGCGCAGCAAAGGGGAGTCTTTACGCCACGCTAGGACGATATTGCCATCTTCGCGTAGGGCTATATGGTCGTAAACCACCAGATTAGGGTAGATTTTTTGCCACAGCAGCGCGAGGTAGCGATCAACCACCGTATAGCCCGCCAGATTGGCGTTAACCATCTCCAGAATATCTTCCGGCTCAAAATTTCCCGGTGCGCTGTTGACCCGTAGCGGCGCTAATCCTTGTTTCTTTAATTGCTTATTAAATGTGCTCACGCTTTGCATATAGCTGGTGGACGGATTAATAAATACGCTTTTTCCTGCTAAGTCATTGATGGTGGTCAGCGGTGGTTGAAGTTTGTTGGCAACCACAACCTCATGCACACCGGTGGCCAGCGGCGTGGAGAAATCCACTAACTGCTGGCGCTCTGGGGTCATTGTGAGATTTGCCGCAATAACATCGCCTTTTCCTGCGAGCAAATCGGGGATCAGTTTGTCCCTAGAGGTGGGAATGAGTACCACATGGATTTTTTTGTCCGGTTTGACGCCGTTGTTCAGTTGCTTATCAAATTCTTGCATTAGCTCAACCATCAGGCCTCGAGGCGTGCCCTGATTGTCTAAAAAATAGAAGGTTTTGCTGTAAGGGATCAATACGCGAATGATTCTGCGCTGCTGCATTGTGTCGAAATCACCATATACCGATTTTATGGCCGTTGGCAGCGCCAGTGTTTTAGCTGGCTCGGCGTAGCTGAAAGCGCTGAGCAGCAGAGCGATGAGGATATACAGGCAGCGCACCATGGTTCACCTAAAAGAGGAGGGTAAATGGCGAATAGCGGGTTTCGCGTTATCTTATTAAATATAGTTCCTCTGCGTTACAATTTGCGGATTTATTCATTCGATAAATGTAAATATCGTGAACACCAGATCAATCTGATTCCTTGGCGTCAATGTTTTGTGCATATTGGCTACGCCTGCGTTAACAATTTGAAATATAACGCAAAAGTATTTTTGTAACATATTGATTTACTGGCATTTTAATTGCCTTTTCCTTTCTGGCTGTTAGTATGACTAATGTTGATAACACTGGCAGTTCTACAGCCTTGTATATTTGATGAGTTGACCTTCGCCCTGAAGGTAAACAATAAGACTGGGAATCAAGCATGAAGCGTGCACTACCTCTTGTGACTATGTTGCTTTCGGTATGGATGGCAGGGACGTCTGTCGCCAAGGCAACCGAATACCCCTTGCCACCACCGGACAGCCGTTTGATTGGTGAAAACGTAACGGTAACGGTACAAAATAATGGCAAACCGCTTGAAGACATTGCCTCTCGTTACCAGATCGGCCTGCTTGGCATGTTGGAAGCCAATCCGGGGGTCGATCCTTATTTGCCTACGCCGGGGACGGTTTTAACTATTCCTTCGCAAATGTTGCTGCCCGACGCGCCGCGTGAGGGCATTGTGATTAACTTGGCTGAAATGCGACTGTTCTATTACCCGAAAGGGGAAGGTAAAGTCGTGGTTTATCCTATTGGCATTGGCCAGTTGGGGCGTAACACGCCAGAAATGGTGACCAGTGTTTCTCAGTCCATTGCTAATCCGACGTGGACGCCAACGGCAAATATTCGCAAACACTATAAAGCCGAAGGTGTGACGTTGCCGGCGGTTGTACCGGCAGGTCCAGAAAATCCAATGGGTTTGTTTGCGCTGCGTCTGTCCGCTCAGGGGGGCGTATATCTCATCCACGGTACCAACGCGAACTTCGGGATTGGCATGCGCGTAAGCTCAGGCTGTATTCGCCTGCGTCCAGACGATATCGAAGCATTGTTTAAAACCGTTCCTAAAGGAACGCGAGTCCAGATCGTCAATGCGCCGGTGAAAGTCTCGGTGGAGCCTGATGGTAAGCGTTATGTTGAAGTGCACCAGCCACTGTCACGCACAGAGAAAGACGATCCGCAAACGATGCCTATTGTTCTGAAACCGGCAGCTAAAAAGTTTGCAGAAAGCCCTCTGACCGATCGTCAGGTTTTTGATGAGGCGATGAAACGCCGCTCGGGTATGCCCGTCTTAGTGCACCATGGTCAAGAGGTGAAATCTGAGCCTGCCGTCAACGCAGTGAAGATTACCGAAGCCAAGGCTGAGACTGCCAAGGATATGCAGTAAAAGCATATGGCGTGCGTTTAGCGCGCTGTAATGTGATTCAAGGGATACCAGCGGGTGTCCCTTTTTTATGGATGCGATTCAGGACATAGCGATTGCTGTAGGTGAACAGGGAGATACAGTGGGCTGATAGGGGAAGGGAGGATGTGTGCAGATGACGGCATAAAAAAAGGCGCACAAAGTGCGCCTTTATTACATGACTCAAGAAATATTATTTCTTGTATTTAACAGCCATGTTGTCCAGACGCTGGTTAGCACGTGCTGCGTCGTCTTTAGCAGTCTGAACGTCAGCGCGCATTGCGTTAACGTCGTTGCTCAGCTGATCAACTTTGGTGTTCAGAGTCTGAACATCAGTAGACAGTTGGTCGATTTTAGCATTGCTTGAACAACCAGCCAGCATAGTAGAAGCCAGGATTACTGCGCCCAGTACCAGTTTAGTACGATTCATTATAAAACCCTCTAGATTGAGTTAATCTCCATGTAGCGTTACAAGTATTACACAAACCATTTTCTAAAGAGAATAAATTTTTTGTACTAAGTCGCTTTATTTTGATCGTTCGCTCAAAGAAACGCCTTCTTTTTCCAAAAGATTAAAAAAAGGAGAGAAAACAGGTCATTTCTATTGGATTCATCTTATTTTGATTTGGAAATTAATTATATGAACAGGACTAATTTGGGCGGAAAAAATGCGGTACAGATGTAAACAAAAATGAGAGCTGGGTGCTTGAATTATTCTTAATTTCTGCTAATCCGGGCATAAGAGCGGGTGATCAGGAGAGTATGAACATCACGAGTGAGCATACTTTGGTTCGATTCGGGTTCGTAAGACGCTAATGGCAGCACAAGAATGGTGCCATTAGCGTGTTTATATCACATTGCGTAAGCAATATTATTTCTTGTAGCCACCGCGAATGTTGTCCAAACGCTGGTTAGCACGAGCGGCTTCATCTTTAGCAGACTGCACGTCAGTGCGCATTGCGTTAACGTCGTTGCTCAGCTGATCAACTTTGGTGGTCAGAGTCTGAACATCAGTCGACAGTTGGTCGATTTTAGCGTTGCTTGTACAGCCAGCCAGCATAGTAGACGCCAGAATTACTGCGCCCAGTACCAATTTAGTGCGATTCATTGTAACACCCTCTAGTTTGAGTTGATTTCCATATAGCTAAACGAGTATTACACAAACTCTTTTTCGAAGAGAATACATTTTTTGTACTGAATTGCTTTATTTTGATCGTTCGTCTAAATAAGCGTCATTTTTAAATAAAAAGTTAAATTAAGTTGGCGATAATGGGGTGGTTTTGGCTAATTTTTTATGATTTATATTTAAATTAAAATCATGATTAACAATAGCTTAAGTTTGAATTGTGCAGTAAAAGCAATAAAAAAAGCGCCTGAGTTAGGCGCTTTGTATAATCACAATAAATGTAATTAGAGAACGTGAACAGACGCGGTATTGGTGGTTCCGCTTGGAACCAGTGCGCCAGAAACCATAACGACAACGTCGCCTTTCTGAGCCAGACCGCTTTCAACCGCGACTTCTTTACCGATACGATAGAAATCGTCAGTAGACGCAATCTCTTTAACCAACATAGGAACCACGCCTTTGCTCAGGATCAGCTGACGAGCGGTTACTGGGTTAGTGGTCAGCGCCAGAATCATCGCATCTGGGAAGTATTTACGTACGGCTTTCGCTGATTTACCGCCTGCGGTCGCCACAACGATCAACGGTGCGTCCAGTTTTTCGGCTGTTTCAACGGCGCCACGGCAAACGGCTTCAGTGATGCGCAGTTTGCGGCTGTCATGCAGAGTCTCGATACGGCTCTCCATCACGCGGTCTGTGCGCTCACAGATAGTTGCCATGATGCTGACGGCTTCCAGAGGGTATTTACCCTTAGCGCTTTCACCTGACAGCATAACGGCGTCGGTGCCGTCGAGGATGGCGTTAGCAACGTCGCCCGCTTCAGCGCGAGTTGGACGTGGGTTTTTGATCATGGAATCCAGCATTTGGGTCGCAGTGATAACGACTTTACGTGCGCGGTTACATTTTTCGATCATCATCTTCTGAGCGAAGATAACTTCTTCAACCGGGATTTCCACGCCCAGGTCACCACGTGCAACCATGATGCCGTCAGACGCTTCCAGAATTTCGTCGAAGTTGTTCAGGCCTTCTTGGTTTTCGATCTTAGAGATAATCTGGATGTTTTCGCCACCGTGTGCTTTCAGGTGTTCACGAATTTCCATAACATCAGAACGTTTACGGATGAATGAAGCCGCAACGAAGTCAACGCCTTGCTCACAGCCGAATACCAAGTCACGCTTGTCTTTTTCAGCCAGTGCTGGCAACTGAATGGAAACGCCCGGCAGGTTAACACCTTTGTTCTCGCCCAGATCGCCTGCGTTCAGAACCTTACATACCACTTCGGTTTCTGAAACTTCGATAACTTCCATACCGATCAAACCGTCGTCAACCAGCACGGTGTTACCGATTTTCAGGTCAGCGGCGAAGCCAGGGTAGGTAACGGCAACACGGCTGGTGTTACCAATGACGCTCTGGTCAGTGGTGAAAGTGAAAGTCTGACCTGCGGTCAGCGCGGCGTCTTTGCCGCCTTCCAGTTTCATCGTACGGATTTCTGGGCCTTTAGTGTCCAGCAAGATAGCGGCTTTCTTACCGGTTTTTTCCATTACAGCGCGGATGTTTTTGATGCGCTGTCCGTGCTCTTCATAATCACCGTGGGAGAAGTTAAGACGCATAACGTTCATGCCTGCGCTCAGCATGTTGTTTAGCATTTCTTCGGATTCGGTCTTAGGACCGATGGTGCATACGATTTTGGTCTTTTTCATGAAGTTTAATTTCTGCAAGTTGTGATGGATTGAAAAAACAATGTGCTCTTGGCGATGCCATAAGCAAGAGATGAAGCCGATAAAACGATGTTGCTTAAAAGGTTAACGTTGCCTAAAAGTGTGAACGTCGGTAATCGGGATGTTGAAACACTACTAAGAATAGATGACAGCTGAGGGATGGATGCGGAAAAGTGTTCTCCGCGTTTAGATATTGATAAGCGCGAAAGCATCTTTGAATTGTAGTTTGCGTAGCGACAGATCAAGGGCTGAAACCATTCAATTGAAATGACGTTTCGTATTATACGGTCTTAACCTGTGAATTGACAACGAATTTGCCTCACTCTGGGCGTGATTAGCTAAAAAAACAACGATTGCTGCGCAAATGTAGCGTCGATGAAAAACTTGTTGCGCAATAAAATTTCGACATTCCTTCAGATAACAACTGAATCTATTCATATCAGATGGCTTGCCGTGATTGATTAATGTTCTATGCTTATTTTTGCCATCAGGCGAAATATTATTTCTGATGGCAGCAGGTTATCGCTTTTAAATCAGAATATTATTCTTTTTGCTCAAAATCCTACTATTAAGGATATTTAATATGAGTAAGCGTGAATCTCCTTTTAGCCTGAGCCGGCGCCGTTTAATTATTGCCACGACTCTGACTACGCTCGCAGCAGCACTCCCGTTTCAATCTGCATTTTCAGCCATGCCCTCCACAGACACCAAAAGACGCTACACGCGTGTGAATCTCAATAGCAAAGAAGGGCAGAGAATGCTCGAAAGCTATCAAAAAGGGATCAGGGCAATGCTTGCATTACCGCCGTCAGATCCTCTGAATTGGTATCGGCATACGTTAATTCACACGCTTGATTGCCCTCATGGTAATTGGTGGTTTTTACCTTGGCATCGTGGGTATGTGGGGTGGTTTGAAAAGATCATTCGTAAACTGAGCGGAGATGCCAATTTTGCCATGCCGTTCTGGGACTGGACGGCGGAACCGCGCATTCCTGATGCTTTTTTCGACGGCGTGCTGAATCCGGATAATCAGGCGTTTATTGATAGTTATGCCAAGTTTCGAGAAGCATTATTTAATCCTGTAGAAACATTGTGGGGGCAATTCACCCCGCAGCAGATGCATGAATTACAGCTGCGTAATTACCCGTACCCGCGCGATCTTTGGCGAGGTATCGAAGGTGATGGAAAACCTGAAGACGCGATGTTCTTTCCTCGCGGACAAACGCGGGTGCTGACTGAAAATCAGCCCAATTTCGATTGCACGACCAAAAACGCGGTTTCCCTAGAGACGATTTTAGACGCATTAGCGCCGCGTTCTTTTGAGCTGTTTGGCAGTGAATCCGCGCCCAATCATAGCAACAGCCATCAGCATGGTTTTGGAATTCTGGAGGCCTTCCCGCATAACAAAGTGCATAACGATATCGGGGGTTTTATGGGGAACTTTTTGTCTCCTGTCGACCCGGTTTTCTTCATGCATCATGCGAATCTTGATCGTCTATGGGAGGTGTGGCGCACGAAGCAAATACGCGATAATTTGCCCACCGAGCCGCAAACCGGCTTGAGCCTGTGGAAAAACGAGCCTTTCCTGTTTTACGTCGATGAAAATGGTCAGCCAGTGCAGAAGAACAGCGCCGGAGATTATGCGCAGGTGGGCGATTTTGATTATGACTATCAAACGGGCAGCGGCGATTCGACGTCACATTTCACGCTTGGCAAAGCCCAGTCACTACCCGCACTACAGCTAGATGCCACGCTCGATCAGTCGGATTTGAGCAATGGCCAAATCGTTAACGCCCAAGTTATCTTGCCAAAGCCTTTGCAAAATTCAGCGGAGCTGTTTGGGGATGAGCAGCAACGCTACTATGCGCTGGTGGAGATCATGCCGATGTCCTCGGTTCAGGGCGTGAGCTTTAATGTTGCTCTGGATAAGCCGAGCTTGATGCAGAAGAAAACTCAGGTCAGCGCCGCCGAAACTT
The DNA here is from genome assembly GCF_001816025.1 of Hafnia sp. HMSC23F03. Taxonomy (NCBI): domain Bacteria; kingdom Pseudomonadati; phylum Pseudomonadota; class Gammaproteobacteria; order Enterobacterales; family Hafniaceae; genus Hafnia; species Hafnia sp. HMSC23F03. Next base: position 11,474 of record NZ_KV824232.1, on the reverse strand, counting down.
GCCAAGATCCTGTGAATAGCTTTGCCTTTTTCGGCAGTATGGATATGACAAACATGAAAACAACTTTCATGGTGCCAATGACGGCGGCATTGCGAGGGCTGAGCAGCAGTGAAAAGAGCGCAGGGGTTATTAGCATATATATTTCGGCTGCCGCACCGGATGACATGAAGATGAAGGTAAATGCCAAAGTGCTGTCGGTGATATTGAAAACGTTCTGATTGAGTTCCGCAGCGGCGGCAGCGAATACAGCACAAGCGCCGTCTGCGGACTTTTTTGTTTTCTATCTTGAACTTCTGAGGTGGCAATTATCCGTATTGTGGCTATAACTTTAACTAGTGACCAATCCTGCCATGCCTGCCCATGCCATAAAAGAGAATGGTGAGAATATATTGCTTTTCACGATGGCTGTTTTTATTGACTAATAATATGTACTCATCCGACTCGCGGATAAATGTGCTTATACCTCAAAAATATAGGATGAATATCTCATGCTATGTGAATACAACGGTCGGAAAACAAAAAACAGACAATATGTTCTGAACGACTATCCATTCAATAAACTTTATATTGCCTTAAAAATTATCCTCCTTTCTTCTCTTATGGGGACGTCTACCGCTTACGCCGTCGATTTACCTTCTTCGGCGGCGGGCTGTCTTGACGGCACTTCTGAGTGCCAAATCACCCATGCTCAGGGAACGGATTTTACCGTCACTAGCAATATCACCTCGCCGACCAACGGGGTGTCAACTGATGCTTCGGTGGTGGACAGTACTTTTACGGTGAATCCAAACATATCGGTTACTGGGGGCGGGAGCTCAGCCGGTTTTAAGTTTGTTGGAGGAAGTGGTAATACTCTGACAAATAATGGTTTTATCAGAGGTGATGCAGGGATCGAATTTTCCAATGAGTCTAATTTCACCTTGATCAATAACGGTACCATTGATGGCCGTGGGAATACGAACGCTCTGGCAAATATAGGTACGGGGTTTACGCTGACCAATAATGAAGGTGCCATAATTACTGCGCCGGATACCGTCATTGAGGGAAGTACATCAGGCGGTGGCGTGACCATTAATAACGCGGGAGCTATTACCCCTGATGATGATAGCCATGGTGTGTCGATAAAACTATTTGGCGATAATAATACAATTAACCTTAACACCAGTTCGGTTATTTCAGGCGACGTACAGCTGGATGTTAATAAAACTAATAATCAGCTAAATTTATTGGGCGGAAGCCAAAGCATCGGCGTATTTAACAATTATGTGAATAGCAATTCCATTAATTTCCTTAATATAGATGCGGCAGGAAAAGAGTGGGACATTTCAGGTACGCTACCCGTGAGCAATGCGATTCATATCAGTAATGGTAACGTTGTCGTCACCGGAACATTGATTAATTCGGGAACGGGCAGTACCACGCTAGACGCTGGAACCTTATTGCAAATTGGTAATGGCGGAACCAGCGGTGAGGTGAACGACAACATTATTAATAACGCAACGTTAATCTTCAATCGCAGCGATGACCTCACTTTTGCGGGCATTATCAGCGGTAGCGGTGCCGTGGAGCAGGCCGGAAATGGCACTACCCGTTTAGACAGCAGCAGTACCTATACCGGTACGACACGAATTATGAGCGGTACGTTGCAAACCGGCATCGCAGACGCGTTTGCTAACAGCTCATCGGTTGTGGTGAGTTCAGGCGCGACTCTGGATCTGAATGATTATAATCAGCAGGTACAGAATCTCAGCGGTAATGGCAATATCGACCTTGGCAGCGCGACATTGACGATAAACGATAGCCTGAGCGGTGGTCTGAATTCGGCTATCAGTGGCTCTGGCGGCTTAGTCAAAGAGGGGGCAGGAACGCTAACGCTGGCGGGGGACAGCACCTATACCGGTGGGACTCAGATTAATGCCGGGGAAGTCTCTACGGTGACGGATACCGCGCTTGGGGCATTAACCAGCGATGTGACCATTAACAACAATGCCATTCTTGCCGTCGGAACCAGCGACTTTGCCCATCCCATTACGTTGGGCAGCGGCGGTGGAACCGTCATTGGCACAGCGGGTATGACCGACAGCGGACTGATTGACGGCAGTGGACACCTGACGATGCAGGGGATTATCCGTTTAACGGCCGACAACACCTACACCGGTGGTACCACCATAAACACTAATTCCACGCTCTCGCTCGGCTTCGGTACGGCGACGGGCAGCGTGCAGGGCGACATTACAAATAATGGCGTACTGGCCTTCAACCGCACTAATGCTATGACACTCGATGGCACTATCGACGGTGGCGGTCGGGTGGATGTGTTTGGCGCAGGTACAACCACCTTAACGGGAGCTAACAGCTACAGCGGCGGCACAAATATAGCGCTAGGCACCGTGCGCTTAACCGGCAACGGTACGCTTGGCAGCGGTGCGATCACGCTGGCTGCACCCGGAACATTACATATTGATGCCCCCACCGGCGGAAGCTATACCTTCAATAATGCGCTTACCGGCGGCGGCACTTTACAGGCAAATCTCGCAGCGACAACGGATTCCTTCACCCTTGGCGCGGCGACCGGCAATACCTTTAACGGAACAATAAAACTTGGACAAGGCCAGTTTTCCCTCTCCGGTGGCAACACCGCAGCGCTGACCAATGCCACTCTGCAACTCGATACGGGTAATACCACCACGGTAGCGTCGACCGATCAAAGCATCGGTAATTTGACTTTCAAAGGCGGCACGATGGCGTGGAGCGGGCAAACTCCGCCGCAAACGCCACTGGGTAAAGTGAATGTCACCAACCTGACGCTGACCCGCGGTACGGTTCAGGTAGATGTGCCGGAAACCAGCGGCATTCCTAACCCGATGCCTGCACCAGGCCTGAATCTTTTGGCTCAGGATGACGGTGAAATCCAGACGCAGTTGGTTGCAGCTAGCGGCACGGTCAGCGGCAATGCCGCCTCTCTGGGGCTGGTCGACAGTCGTGGTCAGGCGGTCAATAACCCCCAGACCGTGGCGATCACCGAAGGCGGCACCACGGTGGCGAACGGCAGCTATGATTTCATGCTCTCCAGCGGCAGCAATAACGATGGACTGTATCTGAGCTACGGCCTGAAAGCGCTGAATTTACAGAATGGACAAACATTGCATTTGGCTCCAGACTGCGGGGCTTCTTCAAATAGTGCAGCGCTCAACGCCCAGCTCACCGGCAGCGGTAATCTGGATGTCAACGGCAGCGCTTCTGCGACAAAGACCCTCACCCTTAACAACGTGAATAACAGCTATACCGGAACGACAACCGTGAGCGGCGGTTCGTTAGTAGCGGGAAGTGACAACGCCCTTGGGGCGACGTCAAAACTTATTCTGGCGAGCGCAACGGGATTTGACCTCAACGGCAAAACCCAAACTCTCGGCAGCCTGAGCGGTGCTACGGGATCGACGCTGAATCTTAACGGTGGAAAACTGACGCTAAGTCAGGGCGGTCAAAGCGACGGTAGCCTGACAGGAGCGGGTACGCTGGCGCTAAACGGCGGCACCGCTACGATAAACGGTGCTAACAGCGGGCTGAGCGCGGCGGTGATGCTCAACAACACCGCGCAAGTCTTGCTCAGTGATGTTGTGGGGCTGGGCGTCGGTACGGTTAATCTCAATGGAACGGGCACTGCGCTGCGGTTTAACAATGCCTCCGGTACGCTGGTGAACACCCTCAGCGGCACCGGCGACGCTCATCTTCAGGGCAATTCGGCTGTGCTGCTTTCAGGCAACAACAGCGGTTTTAGCGGGAGCTTTACGCTCGATAGCGGCACAACCCTGACAGCCAGCGCCGCGCAAAATCTCGGTACCGCAGCCATCAACAACGGCGGCGCGCTGCAGCTAGACAGTAACACTGGCTGGACATTCGGTAATGCGCTCAGCGGCAGCGGCACGTTGGAGAAATCCGGCAGCGGCAATATCACTATCGGCAGCGCCAATACATTCAGCGGCGCTACCACGATCAGCGCAGGTACGCTCTCGCTGACTAATGCACAGGGGCTGGGCAGCGGAGCAGCAACAGTTGCGCCGCAGAGCAAGCTGGCGCTGAATTTCAGCAATGGCAACTTCGGTAACGCCGTGAATAACGCCGGTTTGCTGACCGTAAACGGTGATGCCAACCAGCTCAGCGGCAACATCAGCGGCAATGGTACCAACCAGATTTCTGCCACTAATTTAGCCATCTCGGGCGATAACAGCGCTTTCAGCGGGCTGTGGGATCTGACATCGGGCAGTTCAACAACGGTAATCGCTGCGCAAAACCTGGGTGCTGGAAGCGCGCAGCTCAACGGCACATTAAATGTGACCCCAGCCAGCGGCAACTTCGCTTTCACTAATGCGCTATCGGGACAGGGCGTGCTGAACGTGGCAATGAACAGCGCGTCGGATCATTTCTCTTTTGGTGCCAATAGCGGCAGCGCCTATACCGGGCTGGTTAGCCTGGGACAGGGAACCTTCACGTTATCTGGCGCGAACACCCAGGCGCTGACCAATGCCACGCTGCAAATCCAGTCCGCCAACCAGACGGTAGGCGCGGGAACACAGAAGATCGGCAATGTGATCCTCAACGGGGGCAACAGCACCTTTGACGTACTGACTCACTCTCTGATTCAGACTGATAAGCTGGCATTAAACGGCGGTGAAGTTTGGGTAAATGGTCTGGGCTCACAGCCGAACCCTGCGAATGCGCAGGGCGAACCGCTATTACAGCAGGATGATATCATCGGCGATCCGCTGATCTTGTCGCAGAGCAACAGCGGGTCTGCGGCTCATCTGACGCTGATGGATGGTTCCGGTAATGCATTGGTGCCAACCACGGCTGATGTGACTCAGTTGGGCAAGGTGGTGGGGATCGGCACTTACGGCTACGGACTGACCGGCAGTGATCTGCTGGAGCAGAGCGGGCTTTTCCTCTACTCCGGCCTGCTCAAACTGGAGTTGCTGGCAGGGCAACAAGTTTCGCTGATACAAAATGCCAATGCCCCTCTGGGTGGTAACGAGCTGCATGCGCAGATAACCGGTGCAGGTGGCTTGCTGGTGGATGTGGTGAATACGGTAACGCTTAATAACCCTCTCAATGATTACACCGGCCAGACCACCGTCAACAACGGTACCTTGCGCCTTGGGGGCGACCACTCACTGGGCAAAACGTCGTCGGTGGATATGCTGGGCAGCAGCCAGTTGGATCTGAACGGCAAAACTCAGAGCATCGGCGCACTGAACAGTGCTAGCGGGACGATAGTGAATCTGAACGGTGGCAATCTGACTATCACAGACAGCCAACGCGCTGCGGGTGACACCAACGGCGGCATCGTCAGCGGACGGTTGGTGGGCAGTGGTCAGTTAGTGATTGATCCCTCGGTGCTGACCATTGACGGTGCAAACCCCGATCTTTCTGCGACCACATTGGTCATCGGTGGCTCGGAAGCTCGCCTCAACAATGTGCAGGGGCTGGGCACTGGCAGTATCACGCTTGATGGCAGCAACGATCTGCTGACCTTTAATACTTTCAACGGCCAGACCGCCAGCGGAGCGCTGAACAATACTTTGCTGGGCAAAGGTTCCGTTCAGCTCAACAGCAGCGAAGTGATTACTCTAGCAGCGGATAACCGCGCTTTCGGCGGTAACTTCAGCATCGGTAAGGACGCTACGCTTATCGCAACAGCGCTTCAGAATCTGGGCTCGGCCAGCATCAGCGATAATGGCACGTTGCAGCTCGATAACAGTGCGGATATGAGTCTGACCAACAGCGTCAGCGGCAGCGGCGGTTTGGTTAAATCCGGGAGCGGCACGCTGACGGTCTACCAGCCAGACTACTCTGGCACGACTAACATCAACAACGGAACGCTAATTGTTGGGGACGGTACGCAGTCAGATGCCCGACTGGGTGCCGATGGCGCCGGTGCGGTTACGGTGGCGTCGGGTGCGACCCTTGCAGGCAACGGCACCGTCAGCGGTGATGTCGTCAACAACGGCAGCTTAGCATCGCTTAACGGTGTGTCTGCCTATACCTCGGCGGCGGCCACGGTGCTTAAACTCAGCGGCAATCTGACCAACAACGGTCTGCTGCAGCTGGCGGGCTCATCCATCGGCAATACGTTGTCGGTGGCTGGCAACTATACGGGCGGCGGCGTGCTGGCGTTGCAAACCGTATTAGGCGGCGATAACTCGGCCACCGATAAACTGCTGGTAGCCGGTAATACCTCAGGCACAACGCAGGTGACGGTGAAAAATGCGGGGGGAAGCGGCGCGCAGACCAACACAGGAATTCAGGTCATTGATGTAGGTGGACAATCGGATGGCGTATTCAATCTCACTGGGCGAGCGGTCGCCGGGGCGTATGAATATCATCTGGTGAAAAATACCAGCAACGGCGACTGGTACTTACAATCACAGGACAGCACGCCAACGCCGCCGAATCATTATCGCCCTGAGCCGGGGGCTTATCTGGCGAACCAACAAGCAGCGCAAAACATGTTCCTGCAAACGCTCTACGATCGTTCCGGCGCCGTGCGAAACCAGCAGGATAGCGATAGTGTTAAAGGCTGGGTGCGCTTGGGGGGCGATTACACCAAACAGAAAAGCAACGGTTCGTTGTTTGATGAAAAAACGCACACCACGTTGGTTCAGGTCGGTAGTGATTTGTACCAGCTTGACGGTGCCGACGGCGATCAAATTAACGCCGGTATTATGGCGGCTTACGGCCATTCCACCAGTTCGGTTAGCGTGCAAAACAGCGGCTACGAGGCCAAAGGGCAGGTTAACGGTTACAGCCTAGGAGCCTATGGCACGTGGTATGCGCAGGCTGATCGCGTTAGCGGTGCGTACGTGGACAGCTGGTTGCAACATGCGTGGTATAAAAACCATGTGAACGGCGATGATCTGCCGCAGGAGTCTTACAACAGCCAAGGTACCGATGTGTCCGTCGAAACCGGTTACGGCATTGCGCTCAAACAGTCCGAAGAAGTGCGCTGGATGGTCACTCCGCAAGCACAGCTGATTTACAGCCATTATGATACTTCAGGCCACACCGAGCAGAACGGCACCGAGGTGAACGCCAACGGCGACGACGGTATCAGAACTCGCGTCGGTGTGCGTCTGACTCGCCAAAATATCCAAGTGCTAAACAGTGCGCAGCCGTTTGTAGAGGTGAACTGGTACAACGGTAAACCGGCATCGGACAGCGTGGATTTCAATCAGGTGCGTTTTGAAAACGCCACCGCGACGAACCGTTATGAAGCCAAAGTGGGGATCAGCGGAAATATCACCCAGCAATGGCAGGGTTATGGGCAGATCAGCAGCACGTGGGGCAACAATAGCTATCAGGGATATCAAGGTATGGTAGGGGTGAAATACCAGTGGTAGGACTTACATTTCACAACGACAGCCTAAGGAATACAGCCTAAAAATAGGGATGTCTGATAAACAGGGGAACGAAAAGAGAGAATATTATGAAATGGTGCGTCCGAGTGAACTCGAATCACCGACCCCCACCATGTCAAGGTGGTGCTCTAACCAACTGAGCTACGGACGCATCGAATAATCGCTTAAGAAATGGTGCGTCCGAGTGAACTCGAATCACCGACCCCCACCATGTCAAGGTGGTGCTCTAACCAACTGAGCTACGGACGCAACGAATAATCTCTTAAGAATGGTGCGTCCGAGTGAACTCGAATCACCGACCCCCACCATGTCAAGGTGGTGCTCTAACCAACTGAGCTACGGACGCATCCTGTGTTGCCTTGCTGACATACTGACTGTGCCAGACAACGGAGACGAATATTAGCGGCACATGGCACGACTGGCAAGGGGGATTGCCAAAAATTCCTCTTAAATTCACACGATTGCTGATGATATGCGCATCTGGGTGAAAAAAACGGCATCTAAGATGCCGTTGAAGGTTTGGTATTGCAGCGAATATTCGGCGGTGCTTTTGCTAATTGTTCATTAGCGCGCCGCACGTTGCAAGATCCATGCAGCAGGCTGATTTTGTAACCAGCGGATGCGCAACGCCATCATAATGGCCGCAGACGTTAGCCCGATAATGAATCCTGTCCAGAAGCCACTTGGCCCCATCGCGGGAACGACATAGTCTGTCAATGCAAGCACATAACCCGTAGGCAACCCCAAGATCCAATAGGCAGTAAAGGTAATAAAGAAGATAGAACGAGTATCTTTATACCCACGCAGCACGCCGCTGCCGATCACCTGCACGGAGTCAGAGATCTGGTAAATGGCCGCCAGCAGCATCAGGTGCGATGCCATGGTGATAACTTCAGGATTGTCGTTATAGAGCAGGGCGATTGGCTCGCGGAAGATAACCGTGAAGATGGCGGTACAGGCTGCCATCGTCATACCCACGGCGATACTGGTTCGCGCAGCCACTTTGGCATTTTCAGCCGAGCCTTCGCCTAGGCGATATCCCACGCGAATGGTGGCAGCTACGCCTAACGACATCGGCAAAACAAACATTAGCGAGCTAAAGTTCAGGGCAATCTGGTGCCCGGCAACCGAAACAATCCCGAGTGGGGAAACCAACAGCGCAACCACGGCAAATAAGGTGACTTCGAAGAACAACGCTAACGCCACCGGCATCCCGATGTTAATCAGACGGTGAATCGTCGCCCACTGGGGAGCTTCCATACGTTTAGGGCGCAGATCGCGCAGGCTGGAAGCGTGGCGTACATACCAGCGCATGATGAAGTACATCACCCAATAAACGGTGCCGGTGGCCACGCCGCACCCCACGCCGCCGAGCGCGGGAGCGCCTAATTTCCCGTAAATGAAAATGTAGTTAATCGGAATGTTGACCAATAGACCGATGAAACCAATCACCATCCCCGGCTTGGTTTTTGATAGGCCCTCACACTGGTTACGCAGCACTTGGAAGAACAGATAACCCGGCGCGCCCCACATAATCGCATGAAGATAGCCAATGGCTTTGTTAGCCAAATCAGGATCGATGTTGTGCATCATATCGATAATGTGCTTGGCGTTATAAAGCACCACGATGATCAGCGCTGAAACCGCCAGCGCTAACCAAAAGCCTTGTTGTACCTGATGTCCGATTTTATCGCGTCGGCCTGCGCCGTTTAGCTGAGCAATAACCGGCGTTAAGGCCAGCAGCAAACCGTGGCCGAATAAAATAGCAGGTAGCCAAATAGAGGTTCCGACAGCTACCGCCGCCATATCGGTGGCGCTGACGCCACCTGCCATGATGGTGTCAACGAAACCCATGGCCGTTTGTGAAACTTGCGCAATGATAACGGGAATAGCCAGAGCCAATAAGCTACGCGCTTCTATCCAATACTTCTGCACGTATACACCTTTTTATTTTAAATGAGAGAGAAAACACAAATAAGTAAAAGACTCTTCACGGCAAGCCTTGAAGAGGGGTATGCGATACTCAACGTGATGAGAACAGCATCTAAACAGCCAAATTCGCGGCCCATACGCGCGAAGCGGAGTACAAGCATAGCTTGTCAGACGCACATGTGACCGGAAATATGACGAGTATAAATGATAAACGAATGATTCTACCTGCAGATAGAGCACAAGAGAATGAAAACTGTCGCAGATGGGTCGGTTATCTGCTGATAATTGCGCTCATGATTTGGTTTTATCGATGGTTTGCGGCAAACTGCTAGGCAATTGTTTTCGATAAGACATTATTGCAGAGGCACCATTATGTTTACCGGCATTGTTCAGGGCACCGCTCCGGTCGTGTCCATTGATGAAAAATCGAATTTCCGTACTCACGTCGTGAAGTTTCCACAGGAGCTGCTGCCTGATTTAGAACTCGGGGCATCGGTGGCGCATAACGGTTGTTGCTTGACCGTGACGAAGGTTGAAGGCGAACTGGTCAGTTTTGATCTGATGAAAGAGACGCTGCGCATCACTAATTTAGGTGATGTCACGATCGGGAGCGTGGTGAATCTGGAGCGTGCGGCGAAGTTTAACGATGAAATCGGTGGGCATTTGATGTCAGGGCATATTATTTGCACCGCTGAAATCGTAAAGATCCTGACCTCAGAAAATAATCGCCAGATTTGGTTCAAAATGCCCAGCCCAGACCTGATGAAATATGTGCTGCACAAAGGCTTTATCGGCATTGACGGCATCAGCTTAACCATTGGCGAAGTCACCAAAAGCCGTTTTTGCGTACATCTGATCCCTGAAACCTTGCAGCGTACAACGCTGGGCGTGAAGCGCTTGGGAGATAAGGTGAATATAGAGATTGACCCGCAAACGCAGGCCGTGGTTGATACCGTTGAACGTGTATTAGCCAGTCGTGAAGCCACATTAGCTGCGTTGTCAAAAGCGGAGCCGGCGGCCTAATTATTCCGCTATTAATCGCCGGATGCTGTATTGACCACATCCGGCTTTTAGCATTATTTCAAGTAGCCTTTAAATTGACGATTCTCCATCAGCGCAACTTTCCCTTTGGTATAGAAAATCACCTGATAAATGCCCTGTGAATAAACGGAAGCATCGGCGTTTTTTTCATCTAATGCCGCAGGTTTACCGTTGACTGTCACAATGCCATCGGCTCCGCGCTTAACCGTTACGCCATAGCCCGTTTTCACGACGGCTTTATGCGTTGTTTGACCATACTGCTGCTGAGCGTTTTCTAACGCCTGTTTTTCAGCGGCGGCATTAATGGTATTGATGCGATTTTGCTCGGCAATATAACAGGCATCTTTACTTACGCCCTGAGCTTCACATTTCGCCATTCGCTCCGCGGAAGACGTGCAGCCAGCGATCAATCCAGCAACAACGCTGACTAACAGTAGTTTTTGTACTTTCATTGCTTATCTCCAATCATCATAGCTATATATGTCATGATGTTTTTAATAATAATAACGCATAACTCTCTACCAGCCGACGGAAACGCCTGCACCATAGCCAAAGTTATTTTGGGTATCGTCAGATACGGTCATCTTAACGATGGTATTTTGTGTTGCATGGAATGATGCGCCGACGGCGATCGCATTTTCACTGTCGTACCCTCCAACGCCAGCACCCACGGCAAAATGTTGACTCTCGGTCACTTGAGGAATGTTAGCCTGAGCAAAGGCGGCGCTGATCCCAGCAGAGGCCTGCTTTTTATTTTCGTTAATATGTGAATCTTGTTCCGCCTGATGATGTTGAACGGAGTCTAAACGTTGAGAGTTAGAGTTGATCGCTGCACTGTTAGAAGCGATACGGCGATGGTTATCCGCTAACGCCATATTATCTATTTTAAGTTGCATGGCATTGTACTGTGCCATTTCTGCCACTTTTCTATTCACTAAACGCTGTTTTTTGTTCAACGTGCTCTCGTTGCTGCTAGATTCACTTTTGGCAGATATATTTTGCGATGCATATTTTTCATTGGGCAGTTTTTGTTGTGCCAGCATTGGCGCAACGGCAACGCCTTCAGGATTACCATGAGCAGGGTTAATT